>JBILRS010000074.1:0-6778 GCA_044372535.1 Rhodoluna sp. | reverse complement strand
CGCCGGGCTGAACGATGGCACGAACGCCGGCCTCGATCAGAATCTCTACGCCATCTTTGAACGGGAAGAAGGCGTCAGATGCCGCAACCGAACCCTTCGCTCTCGAGGTGGCCCGGTCAACGGCAAGGCGGCAGGAGTCAACGCGGTTAACCTGACCCATGCCGATGCCAACGCTCGCACCCTCGCGGGCGAGCAGAATGCCGTTGGACTTCACCGCACGGCAAGCACGCCAGGCGAACTCGAGGTCGGCATAGGTGGCCGGGTCGGCTTTGGTACCTGAGACCAAGGTCCAGTTAGCCACAGCTAGTTGCGCGAAGCTGTCTGGCTCCTGGAGCAGCAAGCCGCCCGAGATTTGGCGAGCTTCAAAGTTTTCGCGTGAGAAGTTGGCGGGAAGTTCGAGAATTCTGAGATTCTTCTTTTGGGTCAGGATCTCGAGCGCTGCGATTTCGTAGCTTGGCGCGACGATCACCTCGGTGAAGATTCCGTTGACTTGCTCGGCCATCGCCTTGGTGACCGGGCGGTTGGCGGCAACCACGCCACCGAAGGCAGAAACCGGGTCGCAAATGTGGGCCTTGGCGTGAGCAGAAGCGATTGCGTCAACCGCGTCTGCGTCGGCCACCGCGATACCGCATGGGTTGGCGTGCTTGACGATCGCCACCGCTGGTTGGGCGTGGTCGAAGGCTGCGCGCAGTGCCGCGTCGGCGTCCACGTAGTTGTTGTAAGACATCTCTTTGCCATTGAGCAAGCGAGCCTGGGCGATGCCAGCCACCGCGCTTTGGCCCGAACGACGGTATAGCGCTGCAGCCTGGTGCGCGTTTTCGCCGTAGCGAAGCACATTCACCAACTCGCCCTCGATGACTAGTTCGGCGGGGAAGCCGGGGTTCTTGCTCAAGTTTTTCTCGCTCTGGCCGGCCTCGCGACGCCATTCAACATCTATTTCACTGGCGAACCAGTCGGCGACCGCTTTGTCGTAGTTGGCGGTGTGAGCAAAAGCGGCAGCGGCCAGGTTGCGGCGCTGAGCGAGAGTTGTTCCGCCATCGACGACGGCAGTGATGACTTCGCCGTAGCGGCTCGGGTCAACGACGATCGCAACGTTGGCGTGGTTCTTGGCCGAAGCGCGAACCATGGCCGGCCCACCGATGTCGATCTGCTCAACGACGGCATCGCCCTTCGCGCCCGAGGCCACGGTCTGAACAAACGGGTAAAGGTTCACAACAACAAGCTCGAAGGCCTCGATGCCGAGTGCCGCCAACTGCTGCTCATGGGCTACCAAACGCAGGTCGGCAAGCAAGCCGCCGTGCACGTTGGGGTGCAGGGTCTTGACGCGCCCGTCGAGGGATTCTGGGAACCCGGTGACTTGCGAAACCTCGGTTACCGGGATTCCGGCGTCGGCGATGGTTTTGGCGGTCGAACCGGTCGAGACAATCGCGACTCCGCTCGCATAAAGAGCAGAGGCTAGGTCAAGAAGCCCGGTCTTGTCGCTCACCGAAATCAGCGCGCGCTTCACTGGCACGCGGTCGCGGTGTCGGTAATCGCTCGGTTTGTGTTCGCTGTGTGCTGCCACGGTTATCCCTTTATTGCCTTGAGCTCGACCCGCTGCTTGGCGATGTCGGCCACTGTCTTGATAAGGAGTTCCCGTTCGACAACCTTGATGCGCTCGTGGAGCTCAAACTCGGTTTCGTCGGGGAGCACCGCAACCTCTGCTTGCGCAATGTGCGGGCCGGTGTCGACTCCTTCGTCGACTACGTGAATGGTGACCCCAGTGACTTTAGCGCCATCGGCCAAGGCGTCTCGAACCGCGTGCGCGCCCGGGTACTTCGGCAGCAGCGACGGGTGGGTGTTGATCAGATTGGGTGTCAGAGCAGCCACAAACTCAGGGGGCAATATCTTCATGAAGCCGGCCAAGACCACTAGGTCGGGGTTCCAAAACTCAACGTTGTCGAGCAGGACTTCTGCCCACGCCTCACGAGTTGCGAACGAGTTCGGGTCAACCACGAAGGTCGGAACCCCAAAGAGTTCTGCGTGCTCGAGACCGCTGGCCGCGTTGTCTGAACCGACGGCAAGAATACGCACCGGCATTCTCGGGTCTTGGGTCGCCTCAAGCAGTGCGCGCAGGTTTGACCCAGCACCTGAGATGAGTACGACGACCGATAACACTATGCGAGTTTACCTTTTCAACTGTTCTGGAATCGGGCTAGCCTGCTGCGGCCTGGTGCTGTAGAACGCCGCGAGCGTTGCCGCCGGCGCCACTTCGACAAACGTGACCAGAGCCAGAATCCACGGGTTCACACCAAAGAAACTCAGGCGATCGGGCCCGATGCCACCGCTCGCAAACCAACCGAGCAAACCGAGTTCGACCGCGGCAACCAAACCAACTCCGACGCCAACCGAGAGCGCAGCAGCCAAAGGCGAAGCGAAGTTGAAACGCACGGCCGCGGCATGGCGCTTGATCGCCAGGGTTGCGATGAAAGCTAGGACGACCGGGACGGCCACAACGACCATTCCGAAACCGAACTCGCCGACAGGCAGCGCGCCAAAGATCGGGAAAGCCGGCACTGGCCCGAGGTCGGTGCCGAGCGGGCTCACCTGCGAGCCGGTGCCAATCGAAAAGCCTGTGCCGGTGAGCCACGAGGCCCCGTAAACGACAACGTTTGGCAGCAGGGCAATCTGGCCGAGGGTGAGCGTGAGCCCACCAAGAAGCGTGACCTGAAGTGCTTCAAACAGGCGGATGACATTGATCCAGCTCAAACCAATTAGTACTGCGATTAGCACCGCCGAAATCGCCAGCAGCGAAGCCGTGATCGCCGTGCCCGCTCTCAAAACCGGCGCGCTGATCGAACTCAAGAACCAGTTGCCGCGGTCTCTGAAATCTTCGAACCAATCCCTAAGAGCTACTCGCTCGCGGGCGGCGGCAAGCGGAACCGCGGTGCGCGGGGTCTTGTAAATCAGGCTCGAGAAGATCACCGAAGCACCGTAAACCAGCGGTGGCATGAAGGCGGCTTCAGCCGAAACCGGAGCAACTCCGGGCGATGAGGCCAGCGGAATCAGGAGGAACGCGGCGGCCCAGTAAACACCGATTGCGCCAACCCAAGCGGGCCAGAGCTCGGTGGTGTTGGCGAAGCGGTGGGCGGTGCGACGACCAAACAGCAGCACAGCACCGATTAACCCGATGGGCGCAAGACTAAATTCGAAGGCTGGCGAGGTTACCCCCTCGATGACTCCCCCAGCCACCTGCAAACCGACACCGTGTGCGACGAACCAAACGTCAAGCGCTCCGCGCAAAGAGTCGATCCACTGCGAGTTTGCGGTGTTCTCGAGCAACCAAATAATCGTGCTCGAAACAACCAGAAAACCGATTGAAACAGCCAAGACGAACAGGGCATCTAGTGCACCGATCAGAAAACTGAGTCGGCGTCTGGTGCCTTGTTCGCTAGCCAAGGCTAGAGGGCTGCGTAGACCGCGCGCATCAGCGCAGCGGTTTCGCTAGGAGTCTTGCCAACCTTTACGCCTGCGGCTTCGAAGGCTTCCTTTTTGGCTTGGGCGGTTCCGGCCGAACCAGAGACGATCGCTCCCGCGTGACCCATGGTCTTGCCTTCTGGTGCGGTGAAGCCTGCAACGTAGGCAACAACCGGCTTGGTGACGTGCTCCTTGATGTAAGCGGCGGCCTTCTCTTCAGAGTCGCCACCGATCTCACCGATCAGCACAATCGCCTTGGTCTCGGGGTCTGCCTCGAAAGCGGCGAGCGCATCGATGTGTGTGGTTCCGATTACCGGGTCGCCACCGATACCGATAGCGGTCGACATTCCGATGTCACGAAGTTCGAACATCATCTGGTAGGTCAGGGTTCCGGACTTCGAAACTAGGCCAATCGGGCCAGCGCCGGTGATGTCGGCCGGGGTGATTCCCGCGTTCGACTTTCCGGGGCTGATGATGCCCGGGCAGTTTGGGCCGATGATGCGGGTCTTGTTGCCCTTCGAGCAGCTGTAAGCCCAGAAACTAGCGCTGTCGTGAACCGGGATGCCCTCGGTGATGACAACGGCTAGACCGATCTCGGCGTCGATTGCCTCGACAACCGCTGCCTTAGCGAAGGCCGGTGGCACGAAGATCACCGAAACGTTTGCGCCGGTTGCCGCCATTGCCTCGGCAACGCTACCGAAAACCGGGAGCTGCTTGCCGTCGATCTCAACGGTTTCGCCAGCCTTGCGCGGGTTAACGCCACCGACGATGTTTGAGCCACCCTTGAGCATGCGAGCGGTGTGCTTCATGCCCTCAGAGCCGGTCATGCCCTGAACGATGATCTTTGAGTTCTCGTCTAGAAAAATAGCCATTTTGTTTGTCCTTCTAAATCTCTAGCGGTTCGCCAACTCGGCGGCCTTGTCGGCAGCTTCGTCCATGGTTTCAACAACGGTTACGAGCGGGTGGTTGCGCTCGGCAAGAATGCGGCGACCCTCGGCAACGTTGTTGCCGTCAAGTCGAACAACCAGTGGCTTAGAAGCCGCTGAACCAAGCTTCTCGAGTGCGCCGACGATACCGTTGGCAACCGCGTCACAGGCGGTGATGCCGCCGAAGACGTTCACGAAAACGCTCTTCACCTGCTCATCACCGAGGATCACATCTAGACCGTTGGCCATAACCTCAGCCGAGGCGCCACCACCGATGTCGAGGAAGTTCGCGGGGCGAACTCCGCCGTGACGCTCTCCCGCGTATGCGACGACGTCAAGCGTTGACATCACTAGGCCGGCACCGTTACCGATGATTCCGACTTCGCCATCGAGCTTCACGTAGTTCAGATCCCAAGCCTTGGCCTTCGCCTCTAGCGGGTCGAGAACATCGCGTTCCATCTCTGCGCGCTCGTGACGGAACTCGGCGTTGTCGTCGAGGGTCACCTTGCCGTCGAGGGCGAGAATCTGGCCGTCCTTGGTTTCAACCAGCGGGTTGACCTCAACCAGGGTTGCGTCTTCTTTCACGAAGACTTCGTAAAGCTTTGCGATTACCGGGGCAACCTTGGCTGCGGTGGCGTCATCGAAGCCGCCCTGCTTGGCGATCGAGGTTGCCATGGCGAGGTCGATGCCCTTGACCGCGTCAACCGGCACCTTGGCCAAAGCCTCTGGGCGCTCCTCGGCTAGCTGCTCGATGTCCATGCCGCCCTCAACGCTGCAAAGCGCTAGGAAGGTGCGGTTCGACCGGTCGAGAAGCACACTGAAGTAGTACTCCTTGTCGATTGATGCACCCTGAGCAACCATGACTCGCTTCACGATGTGGCCCTTGATGTCTAGACCAAAGATCTTCTTCGAAAGCTCGGCGGCTTCTGCTGGCGAGTGGGCGACCTTTACGCCGCCTGCCTTACCGCGACCGCCGGCTTTAACCTGGGCCTTGACGACGACTGTTCCGCCAATCTTTGAGGCTGCAGCCTCGACCTCTTCTGGGGTGTCTGCGACGATGCCCTGAAGCACCGGAATGTTGTAACTTTCGAACAGGTCGCGCGCCTGATACTCAAACAAATCCACGTAGATTTCCGTTTCTTTACCGCTCAATTGCGGTGGTAATTGCTCCTAGTTTAGAGCTTTTCGATTGGTGCCACTCGAACCAGAAGGCGCTTAACCCCGGCTGATCCGAAATTGATTTCGGCGGTGGCCCGCGCTCCCTCGCCAGTGACGTTAATCACCTTGCCGCGACCAAAGTCGGCGTGCTGAACCTCGTCACCTTTTTCAAGCACCATGTCGATGTTGTTGCGAACCGAAGAGATTGCACCCTTCCATTCGGTCTTTGGCCGATCGACCGAACGGAATCCTTGAGTATCGGCAATCGAGGCGCGGTACTCAGAGCGCTTTGCCCCCGAATCACGCCAATCGATCAGCTCTGGCGGCACCTCTTGCAAATAACGTGACGGCGTCGAAGGCTCGGTGTCGCCAAACATCGAGCGAGCCAGAGCCAAAGAGATGTGCAACTTCTTGCGAGCGCGAGTAATGCCCACGTAGAACAACCTGCGCTCTTCGGCCATGCCACCCGGCTGAACAAAAGACATCTTGTGCGGCAGCAAACCCTCTTCGATTCCGGTCAAGAACACCACGTCAAACTCGAGACCCTTCGCGGTGTGCAGAGTCATCAGCGAAACGGTTCCCGACTCGTCGTCGATGTCGTCGGCCGCGGCAACCAGTGCAACCTCGTTCAAGAAGTCGGCTAGCTTGCCCTCTGGGTTGTTGCGCTGAAACTCTTTCGCAACCAAAACCAATTCGTCGAGGTTCTCGAGTCGAGCCTCGTCTTGCGGGTCACGCGAAGCACGAAGCGCATCGCGATAGCCAGAGCGATCCAGTGCTGCGCGCAAAACAGCATCGACAGTGTCGGTGCTGGCAAGAACTTCAAGTTCATCTAGCAAAGCGCCAAGCGTCGCAATCGCGCCAGTAATCTTCGGGCCAAAACGCATCGCCGAAACATGCGAGAGCGATTCGCGAACCGAGATGCCGTTCTCTTCGGCAAACTTTGCCAGCTGGGTCTCGGTGGCATCACCGATTCCGCGCTTTGGCACATTCAAAATTCTTCGGACGGCCAGGTCGTCTTTCACGTTAGAAATCGCGACCAAATATGCGAACGCGTCCTTGATTTCTTGGCGCTCGTAGAACTTAGTGCCACCGATAACTCGATATGGCAGAGCCGACCGAATGAAGATTTCTTCGAGAGCACGGGTCTGCGCGTTGGTGCGGTAGAAAACCGCCATTTCGCTGTAACTAAAGCCCTCGCGGTGCAGTTTGTCGATCTCGTCGGCGATGAACTGCGCTTC
>JBILRS010000040.1:0-13114 GCA_044372535.1 Rhodoluna sp. | reverse complement strand
CTCTGCATCTACGAAGCCTGCCGCTGCAACACCTACCGCTAAAACAGGCTCCCCTTCGGCGAGCTGCTCGACGAGTGAGACCACTGCGTCGGCAATGGCAGCTGGATTTTTTGCAGGTGTTGGGATCTTCAGCTCGCGAAAAATTTGCCCGGACTCGGAAACCAGAGCTCCGGCAATCTTCGTGCCGCCAATATCGATACCAATTGCATACATAAACATTCAGTTTAAAGGCATAGAGTTACTAGAAATCCAATTTTGCCTATTTACGACAAAGGACTAAGAGATGAAAACATACGACATTCCAGCGCTAGTTGTTTCAGAAGACTCTTTCAACATAACCGACCTGCTAGTTGATCGCGCCACTAAGACTCCTAGCCTTCCTTTGTTCTCAGTCCAGACCGAACCTGGTCAGTGGTCGAACATTACTTCTCGAGAGTTTCTTGACGAGGTAATCGCCGTCGCGAAGGGCCTCGCTGCCTCGGGTATCCAGCCTGGCCAGGCCGTAGCAATCATGAGTCGCACTCGCTACGAGTGGTCGCTGATCGACTTCGCAATCTGGTTCGCGGGTGGGGTCTCGGTGCCAATCTACGAATCTTCTTCACCAGCTCAGATGCAGTGGATCATTTCAGACAGCGACTCGGTAGCGGTGTTCCTCGAGACCACCGAGCACCAGTCCAGATTCGACCAGGTCAAGGCATCGGTGCCGCTGGCGCAGCAAGTCTTCGTCATCGAAGAAGGCGCCATTGCAACTCTGAAGGAGCGCGGCCGAGAGGTAGCGGATTCAGACATCGAAAGACGTCGCAAGAGTGCAAAGCTAAACGACCTAGCGACTTTGATTTACACCTCCGGAACAACCGGAAAGCCGAAGGGTTGCGAGTTGTTGCACAAGGGGTTCGTCGAGTTGAGCAAAAACGCGACCATTGAAATTCCTGAGGTTCTGCAGGAGGGGCGTGCGACGCTAATGTTCTTGCCTCTCGCCCACGTCTTCGCTCGCTTTATCGAAGTCCTAGCTGTTCACGCCGGCGTGCGCGTTGGTCACCAGCCAGACGCAAAAGACGTCGGACCTGCCATGGTCTCTTTCAAGCCCGACTTCCTACTAGCGGTTCCGCGCGTGTTTGAGAAGGTCTACAACTCTGCAGAGCAGAAAGCCGAAGCCGGGGGCAAGGGCAAGATCTTTAGGACTGCCGCTGAAGCAGCCGTGGCCTACTCGACCGCCCTTGATTCAAAGGGTGGCCCTTCGCTCAAGCAGAAGTTGACCCACAAACTTTTCGACACTCTGGTCTACTCCAAGTTGCGAGCAGCAATGGGCGGCAACATCAGCTACGCGATTTCGGGAGGGGCACCACTGGGTTCCCGACTTGGTCACTTCTTCAGGGCCATTGGCGTCAACGTCCTAGAGGGTTACGGACTAACTGAAACCACCGCACCAGCGATGATTGGTCGCCCGAGCACCGGAGTGAAAATCGGCAAGGTCGGACGCGTTTTGCCTGGCACCGGAATCAAGATCGCCTCGGATGGCGAAATCTGGCTTCGAGGCAACAACATCATGCGCGGCTATTGGCGAAACCCGACGGCTACTGCCGAGACATTCGATGGTGAGTGGTTCAAGACCGGCGACATCGGTGAACTCGATGAAGATGGCTTCCTATCGATCACCGGTCGCAAGAAAGAGCTCATCATCACCGCTGGTGGAAAGAATGTTGCTCCAACTCTTCTTGAAGACCCACTGCGCTCAAACCCTGTGATCGGCCAAGCGGTAGTTATCGGCGATAAGAAGCCGTTCATTGCAGCCCTGATTTCGCTAGACCCTGAGATGCTGCCGATCTGGCTAGGTAACAATGGTGGCGACGCAGGCATGACGCTACAGGAAGCCGCTAAGTCTCCGCTGGTCTTGAACGAGATCCAAAAGTCGATTGACCTAGTCAACCAGCTCGTCTCAAAGGCGGAGTCGATCCGCAAGTTTGCGATTATCGATTCCGACCTCTCTGAGGCTTCCGGTCACCTGACACCTTCGCTAAAGATTAAGCGAAGTGCGGTTATGTCCGACTTCTCAGACGTTGTGGACGAGATCTACGGCTCGGGCAAGGGTACCGTCGAGGCAGCGGTTAACTTCTAAAGAAACCAGTCGCTCTCGCGAAGCTCTCGCATCGCGATGCGGCGCTCCTGCGGTTCAAGGCGGTCTAGGTAAACTTTGCCGTCCAGGTGATCGCACTCGTGCTGCAGTGCCTGGGCTAGCAATCCTTCGCCAGTAACGGTTACCAGCTCGCCCTCAAGATTGAGCCCCTGCGCCGTGGCAATTGGGTACCTGGGAGTTTCATGCCACAGCCCCGGCACCGAGAGGCAGCCCTCTTCGACAAGCGATTGCTCGCCTTCGACGGCAACTATGGCCGGGTTTATTAGATAGCCGAGCTTGCCCTCGACGTGGTAACTGAAGACCCGGAGCGGAACTCCTATTTGCGGAGCAGCAACGCCGGCTCGGCCGGGCAATTTAGTGGTGTCGAGGAGGTCCTCCACAAGCTTTTTAACGGCTTTTAGGTCGGTTACCTCATCACACTGGGTCCTGAGTACCGGATCGCCGTAGAGGCGAATTTCGCGAACCGCCAAGATTATTCGGAGACAGCCAGACCATCAACCACGTGCGCGGCCAAGAGCCTTGCCGCAGTGCGAGTCTGCTTCTTGAGCTGATCCCATTTGATGACCGAACCCGCAGCTAGCGAAGGGTCGTAAGGGATTCGAACTACCTGACGAACGCGGGTCTTGAAGTGCTGTTCGATCTCGTCCAACTTGACCAGCTGAGTCGCCTGCGTTGCCGTGTTGAGAGCAACAATCGCGTTGCGAACTAGGTCTCCGTAACCATTGGCTTCTAACCAGGTCAGTGTTTCCGAAGCCAAACGAGCCTCGTCAACCGAGCCGCCCGAGACGATAACCAAACCGCTGGCGCGCTGCAGTGTCGGGCGCATGACAGAGTGAACAATGCCGGTACCACAGTCGGTAAGCACGATGCTGTAGTAGCGAGCTGCCATGTCGGCGACAACGTTGTAGTCACCCTCCGAGAATGCCTCAGATAGCATCGGGTCGCTGTCAGAAGCTAGGACGTCCAAGCGAGTGGTGTCGCGCGAAACCATGGTCGAGAACTCTGTGAACCCATCAATCGCCGCAGCCTTGTTGACTACGTCGCGAACGGTGAACCTGGTGCCGCGGCTAACTCGCTCGGCTAGCGTTCCACGGTCTGGGTTTGCGTCAATAGCAACTACGCGGTCTTCACGAACTAGGGCGAGAGCCATGCCGAGAAGGGTTGTGACAGTGGTCTTTCCCACGCCACCCTTGCGGGTAAGCACAGGCACAAACTTTGCACCGCCAACGAAGTGGGTCGAAATTCGCGCATCGATTGCCTTGCGCTCACGGACTTTGTTTGAGTCGCCAGGATTGATCAGCTTGAGCGAGGCGAAATAAACGAAGCGACGCAAAAACCCCTCTGGGGCAGGTCTGTTTCTTGGGCGAACGTCAAGGAGGCGGTCTGCGGTAAGCATCGCGGCTGGTTCGGGCTGATCAAAGGTGTCGCCGCGCAGGCTGTCTCGGCGGGTGTAGTTGCTTCGGCGGGTTTCGATTGGGCCTGTGGTGACGACTGGCTCTTCGGGAACGATGGCTACCGAGGCGGTCGCCGGGCTAACATCGACCGCTCCTGCGTCTACCGCGGTGTCTGCTAGCGAGTGGCCCTGAACGGACTCGATTGATTCTTGCGCCTTTTTGGACTGCTTGCCACGAAATGCCACGAAAACTCCTTATGAACAGAGCAAGTCTAATCCTTGCGCCAGTTATTCGCTTTCAACTACAAGAATTAGGTCGCCGGCTTCGACGGCTTGAGGCTTTGGAATCGCGATTCTCTTGACCACGCCCGAAACGCTCGAGGTAATCGTCGCTTCCATCTTCATGGCCTCGATGGTCGCCACCGCCTGACCCACTTCTACCCGAGCGCCCTCGACCGTTTGCACGGTGACGGTTCCAGAGAAAGGTGCCGCAACATGTCCGAGGTTTGTCGCATCCGCCTTCTCTGCCGATGCAACGGAGACTTGAATCTTGGTGTCACGCACGTTTAGCGGGCGAAGCTGACCATTGAGCGTTGCCATGACCGTTCTGAAGCCCTTGGCATCAGGAGTTCCGATGGCTTCGAGCCCAACGTAAAGTCGCACACCCTTGGCCATCTCGACAACGTGCTCGCGGCCGGATTCCAGCCCGTAGAGGTAGTCAACGGTGTCGACCTGATCTAGGTTTCCGTAGGTGTCGCGGAACTTCCTGAACTCGGCTGTTGGGCCTGGGAACAGGAGACGGTTTAGAGTGGCGCGGCGAATTTCTGGTGAGCCATTGAGCGCCTCTAGGTCACTCACTGAAACCTCGGTCATGCCAAACTTGAGGTTTTTCCCCTGCAGAACCTTGGTTCTAAACGGCTCGGGCCAACCGCCTGGCAAATCGCCAAGCTCGCCCGCCATAAAGCCGACCACCGAGTCGGGCACGTCATAGTTTTGCGGATTCTCAGCGAAGTCTTTAGGGTCTGCATTGACCGCCACAAGATGAAGTGCAAGGTCACCGACGACCTTCGAAGACGGCGTCACCTTTGTCGGTCGACCAAGAATTACGTTGGCCGCGGCATACATGTCTTCGACCTTTTCGAATTGGTTTCCCAAACCTAGAGCGATTGCCTGCTGGCGGAGGTTCGACAACTGGCCGCCCGGGATCTCGTGCTTGTAGACCCGTCCGGTGGGGCCAGGCAGTCCAGATTCGAAAGGCGCGTAGACCTGGCGAACAGACTCCCAGTAGGGCTCCATCGCGGTAACAGATTCGAGGCTGATGCCCGAGTCACGCTCGGTGTGCTCAAGTGCGGCTATCAGCGCGGAGGCCGAAGGCTGGCTGGTTGTGCCCGCCATCGGAGCCGATGCCACGTCAACCGCGTCGACGCCGGCATCGATTGCAGCCATAAGTGTGGCCAACTGGCCACCAGCGGTGTCATGGGTGTGCAGGTGAACCGGCAAGTCAAAGCGATCGCGCAAAGCCGAGACCAACTTCGCTGCGGCAGCTGGTCGAAGGAGCCCGGCCATGTCCTTGATGGCGATGATGTGCGCTCCAGCGTCGACTATTTGCTGGGCAAGGTCCAGGTAGTAGTCGAGCGTGTAGAGGGTTTCGCTCGGGTTTAGTAGGTCCGCCGTGTAGCAAAGACCCACTTCGGCCAAAGCCGTGCCGGTCTTCAAAACGGCATCGATGGCCGGCTTCATCTGATTGACGTCATTTAGGGCGTCGAAAATCCTGAAGATGTCGATTCCGCTCGCTGCCGCCTCGGCAACAAAGGCTTCGGTCACCTCGGTCGGGTAAGGCGTGTAGCCAACCGTGTTGCGACCTCGAAGGAGCATCTGAATGCAAACGTTTGGGATAGCTGCCCGCATCGCAACCAGACGTTCCCAAGGGTCCTCGCCAAGGAACCTCAGTGCAACGTCATAAGTCGCTCCACCCCAGGCCTCAACAGAGAGCAGTTGCGGTGTTAGGCGCGAGACGTAAGGCGCGGCGATTACCAGGTCACGGCCACGGACACGCGTGGCAAGCAAGGATTGGTGGGCGTCACGGAAGGTGGTGTCTGTGATCGCGACCGCTTTTTGCTCACGCAAACTCTTGGCAAAACCGACCGGTCCAAGCTCGATTAGGCGTTGGCGCGAGCCAGCCGGAGCCGGGACACTGAAATCGACCACTGGCAGCTTCACGCTAGGGGTTATTCGGCCATTGCGCGGTCCGTAAGGCTGGTTCACGGTCACATCGGCCAAGAACTGCATCAGCTTGGTTCCGCGGTCTAGAGACGGCTTGGCGGTGAAAAGTTCGGGGTGCTCGTCGATGAACGATGTCGATAGGTCACCCGAGGCGAAGATCGGATCTGCGAGGACAGCCTGCAGGAAGGCGATGTTTGTCGAGACACCGCGAATTCTGAATTCGGCGAGCGCTCTGCGGGCACGAGCCACGGCGCTCGGGAAGTCCCGGCCTTTTGAAATCAGTTTCACGAGTAGCGAGTCGAAGTGCGGGCTAACCTCGGAACCTGCCGAAATGGTGCCGCCGTCCAGGCGAATTCCGGCACCGCCGGGTGAGCGGTAGGTTGTGATCTTGCCCGTGTCTGGGCGGAACCCCTGATTCGGGTCTTCAGTAGTGATTCGGCACTGCATCGCGAAGCCGTGCATCTTGATTTGGTCTTGGAACAAGCCCAGTTCTGCGAGCGTCTCGCCGGCGGCAATGCGCATCTGACTCTGAACCAGGTCAACGTCGGTGATTTCTTCGGTGACGGTGTGCTCAACCTGAATTCTCGGGTTCATCTCGATAAACACGTGCTTGCCTGCGTTTTCGCCAACAGTGTCAATCAAGAACTCGACAGTGCCGGCATTCGCATACTTGACCTCGGTGGCAAAGGCGACGGCGTCGCGGTAAAGCAACTGACGGAGCTCTTCGGTGATTAGTGGAGCGGGGGCTATCTCGACAACCTTCTGGTTGCGTCGCTGAATCGAGCAGTCGCGCTCGAATAGGTGAATTACGCCACCCTGCCCATCGGCCAGGATCTGAACTTCGATGTGTCGTGGTCGCAACACCGCCTGCTCTAGAAACACACGGGCGTCACCGAAGGCGCTCTCTGCCTCGCGCGAGGCTTCGGCGAGCGCTGCTGGCAGTTCTGGAGCGGTTTCGACGCGGCGCATGCCACGACCGCCACCACCGGCTACTGCTTTCACGAATAGTGGGAAGCCAATGGCTGCGGCTTCTCCGACTAACTCGTCAAGGTTTGCCGACTGGATCGAGTTCTTGAGCACTGGGACACCCGCGCGAATCGCGGCATCCTTGGCGTTTACCTTGTTGCCGGCGAGTTCTAGGACTTCGGCCGAAGGGCCGATGAAGGTGATTCCGTTGGCGGCTGCGGCCTGCGCTAGCTCTGGGTTCTCTGAGAGGAACCCGTAACCCGGGTAAATGGCGTCGGCGCCAGATTCTTTAGCAACTCGGATGATTTCGGCAACGTTTAGGTAGGCGCGAACCGGGTGACCTTCTGAGCCAATTTGGTAAGCCTCATCGGCCTTTAGGCGGTGGCTGGAGTTTCGATCCTCGTAAGGAAACACGGCAACCGTTGCCGCACCAAGTTCGTAGGCCGCGCGAAAGGCGCGGATGGCGATTTCGCCACGGTTTGCTACCAGGATCTTTTTGAACATCGCGTCCTAAGTGTCAATCAACGAACATTGCGTTTTACGGCATCTCAAGAGAAAGGTAGCCTATAAGCGTGCATGTTCTCAGCGTCAGCTCCCTCAAGGGGGGCGTAGGAAAGACCACGGTAGCCCTGGGCTTGGCTTCCGCTGCGTTCTCGCGAGGTCTACGCACTCTCGTGATTGACCTTGATACACAGTGTGATGCCACGACCGGCTTGGGTGCCATCGGGGAGTTTAGCGAGACAAGTGCCGACGTCTTGCAGTCCCCCCGGCACAACATTGTGCATAGAGCAATCGTATCTTCTAGTTGGGGCAAAAATCAGCCTGGAACCATCGACGTTATGGTCGGCTCCCCACGCTCTCAGAGCCACGACAACCCATACCCGACTCTTGGCGAGGTCTGGCGACTCGAGACGGCACTTGCCAAGATTGAGCGCGAATACGACTTCGTGATTATTGACACTCCCCCATCTATCAATGGCCTGACTCGCACAGCCTGGGTTGCTAGCGACCGAGTGTTGATCGTTTCTGAGCCGTCGCTGTTCTCGGTGGTTGCTACCGACCGCACGATTCACGCAGTCGAAGAGCTTCGCAAGGGCCTGACCCCTCGGCTCGGTGTTCTAGGAATCCTGATCAACCGATTCAAGCCGACCGCGCCGGAGAACGAGTTTCGGGTGAACGAGATTCGCGAGCGATACAGCGACCTGGTGCTGCCAACTTTGGTCGAAGAGCGATCTTCGCTGCAACAGGCAACGGGTTCAGCCCGCGCGATTCACTCCTGGCCCGGTCAAAATTCTCAAGAAATCGCTGCTCAGTTTGATGAGGTCCTAGATTTTGCACTGGCATCTTTTGCAACCGAGGCGGCGAGACGTCCAACTAGAGCCGAGCGCAAGCGTCAGCGAGTGACCAGAATCATGCGTGGGCAGTCACTCGACCAAGTTTTGGCTTTGGAGTCCGAAGAGGACAAAACCGAGGACGACCCGGCGAAGGCTTTGGGCCTCTAAACAGCCTTGCGGCTTCGACGAGCAGCAAGTTCGTCAATATCATCAACGCTGCTTGGCACCATGTTGACCAGTGTGGCTTCGACTTCTCTAAGGACTCGACCTACAGCGATTCCGAAGACGCCCTGACCGCGACCAACCAGGTCGATGACTTCATCTTCGGTGGTGCAAAGGTAAACGCTTGCGCCGTCCGACATCAGAGTGATTCGGGCAAGGTCATTGATGCCGGCAGCGCGCAGCTGTTCGACGGCTAGTCGAATTTGCTGCAGCGAAACACCGGTGTCTAGAAGGCGCTTGACGAGTTTCAGAACAAGGACGTCGCGAAAGGCGTATAGGCGCTGAGAGCCCGAGCCGGCAGCTCCGCGAACGCTTGGCTGAACCAATCCGGTGCGATCCCAGTAGTCCAGTTGACGGTAAGAGATTCCGGCTGCTCCGGCAGCTGGGATACCTCGGTAGCCGACTTTCGGGTCAACGGTTGGAAGTCCGTCGGTAAAAAGCATGTCTTGGGCATAGTTAAGCGAGTCGTCTGCGTTGGTGTTTTCAACCATCAGTCACTCCCTTAACGTTCAAGTACAGGTTTAATTCTTGACCCTCTTGTAGCGTCTGCTCTGTTAATTAATATCTTCGGCGTGTCGGTTTAGCGACTAAGAGTCGATTTTGCTCAGGACCGAAGCAATCAGAGCCTCGCGAATGCTCGAAAAGTGGTTGGCCATGTTCGCTGCGTGGTCTGCGGCAGCCGAGCGGCTGGTGGCTCCGTTTTTCTTCAAAACTCCGGCGATGATGCCTTCGATGATTCCGAGATCCCGGTCGATTGCCGCCTTGGTGCCCTTGAGGTGGCGGGCCGTGATGCCGTACTTCTTTAGTTCGGTCAGCGAGCCGGCGACCACCATGTCGGTTACGGTGAACGGCTCGGCACCCATGATTCCGACCTCTTGAGCCTCGGCAATCAGCTCCTGAGAAATACCCAACTGAGCAACCATCTCGGCGAGAGTGAATCTCTTGCGAGCGTCCGGCTTCGCCGGTGACGAAACAGCAGGCATTTTTGGGTTACGGCCGTTGTCTAGGTCTTCTAGATACTCGCGGATCACCTTGAGCGGCAGGTACTTGTCGCGCTGTAGTTCGAGGATGATCCTCAATCGGTCGATGTCAGAATCTGCGAATTTGCGATAACCAGACGCGGTCCTGACCGGGGTAACCAAACCCTGCTCCTCAAGAAAGCGGAGCTTTGACAGGGTTAGGTCTGCGAACTGGTCTTTTAGTGCTACGTGCACCTGGCCAATCGAATAGAGCCTGGTGGCTCTCGCGGCACTAATCGGAGTCGGACTCGTATCTGCCATTACTAGTTCTTGTCTGCGGGCGAAGAGTAGAAAGTCAGCTTGAACTTGCCGATCTGAACTTCATCACCACTGGTCAATTTTGCAGAATCAATTCGGACGCCGTTCAGGTAGGTGCCATTCAACGAAGCCTGGTCAAGAACTTCAAATTCGGTTCCGACTCTGATGAACTCTGCGTGCTTGCGAGAAACGGTTACGTCGTCGAGGAAGATGTCGGCGTTTGGGTGGCGTCCAGCCTGACTTAGGTCGCTGTCCAAGAGGAAGCGTGAGCCGTCAGCAGCCCCACGTTTTACGACTAGAAGTGCCGAGCCGCTAGGTAGTGCGCCAATGGCTGCGAGTTCTTCGGCGTCCAGGCCCTCTTGCGGATTGACGACTAGGTCGTCTGGAAATCGCTGGGTCGGTTCGTTGAATTTGTCTGCCATGATGCTCCTCTAAATGCCAAGCCTAGTGGTTTTTGGGAGTGGCTTTAATCACCGAAAAAACCTGTCGATAGTACAAAACCGCCGACCACCAGTAGAGCCCGACACCCCAAATTGCAAAGGCCCAAGCGATCGGTAGAACCACCGCGGACCACTCGGTAAACACCTCGGCGATCAGCAGGAGCGGGAAGGCGTAAAGCAGGCAAAAGGTTCCGGCCTTGCCGAAGAAGTGCACGGGCAGTGGCCCGTAACCGCGCGAAGCAAGCATCGGCATAGTTGGGATCAGCACCAACTCTCTCGCAAGCACCACCCAGAACAACCAAGCCGGCACATAGCCAACCAGGGTTAGCCCTAGAAGGGTGGCAAAAATGTATAGACGGTCGGCTGCCGGGTCGAGCAGTTGACCCAATCGGGTTTGCTGATTCCACTTGCGGGCAAGATAACCGTCGAGGTAGTCGGTGGCGCTAGAGAAAGCCAACACTCCGATCGCCCAGAGAGAATTGCCCGAAACGATTAGCCAAAGAAAAACTGGCACTAGGAGAATTCGCAGAAAGCTGAGCCCGTTTGGCAAGTTAAGCCAATCGGGTCGCGGTGTCGGTGATTTCTGCATAACTAGAGTTTATGCCGTGGTCGGGCTAGCGGGATTTGAACCCACGACCCCTTGTCCCCCAGACAAGTGCGCTACCAAGCTGCGCTATAGCCCGTTGCCCTCTCGGGCATGAAAAAGTTTAGCGCTTGCGCTTCTCGCGCACTCGCATTCCAATTTCAACTGGGGTGCCCTCGAAGCCGTAGGTCTCGCGAAGACGCCTGGTGATGAAACGGCGATACCCCTCTTCGAGGAAGCCCGTTGTGAAAAGAACAAACTTTGGCGGTCGAACCGAGGCCTGGGTGCCGAACAGAATTCTCGGCTGCTTGCCGCCTCTGACCGGGTGCGGGTTCTCCATCGAAAGCTCTTGCAAGAACGCGTTGAACTTTCCGGTGGGAATGCGCTGATCCCAAGAGTCCAGAGCCACTTCTAGCGCCGGGACCAACTTCTCGATGTGTCGACCGGTTTTAGCCGAAATGTTTACCCTCGGCGCCCAGTCAACGTGCGACAGGTCCTGCTCGATCTCGCGCTCAAGGTAGCGTCGGCGCTCATCATCAAGCTCGTCCCACTTATTGAAAGCGAGGACCAAGGCGCGACCCGATTCGAGGACCATGTCAACGATTCTGATATCGCCGTCGCTGATCGGTTGAGTCACATCGATTAGAACTACACCAACTTCGGCGCGTTCGAGGGCCGCTGCGGTGCGCAATGAAGCGTAGAAGTCTGCTCCCTGCTGAAGGTGCACACGGCGACGAATACCAGCGGTGTCAACGAATCTCCAGACCTTACCGGCGAGCTCAACTTGCTCGTCAATCGGGTCACGAGTGGTTCCGGCTAGATCGTTCACCACTGCTCGCTCTGAGCCAACGGCCTTGTTGAGCAAGCTTGACTTGCCAACGTTAGGTCGGCCGATCAGGGCAACACGCCTTGGGCCGCCAAATTCTTCTTTCGCGACCGCCGAAATCTCTGGCAAGACCTTCATGCAGGCGTCCAGCATGTCTGCCACACCGCGACCGTGAAGTGCAGAAACTGGCATTGGTTCGCCTAGACCCAGCGACCACAGCGCAGCCACATCGGGCTCCTGGCGAGCGTCATCGATTTTGTTACCAGCCAAAATAACCGGCTTGCCGCTGGCGCGAAGCATCTTGACGACGCGCTCATCGGTTGAAGTTGCGCCAACCATCGCGTCGACCACGAAAAGCACTGCGTCGGCTAGCTCAACCGCGATTTCTGCCTGAGCGGCAACCGACGCATCGATTCCCTTAGCGTTTGGTTCCCAACCACCGGTGTCAACCAAGGTGAACTTTCTGCCGTTCCAGTCAGCCTTGTATGAGACGCGGTCGCGGGTAACCCCAGGCTTGTCTTCGACTACCGCTTCGCGACGGCCGAGGATGCGGTTTACGAGCGCAGACTTACCAACATTCGGTCGGCCAACGATTGCCAAAACCGGCAGCGCTGGAAGATAGGTTGCTCCGCCTTCTGCGGTGACTTCGCCAGTGAGAACGTCGAGGTCCTCTTCTTCGAGCACATAGTCGTCGAGTCCGGCACGCAGCGCGCGTGCGCGTTCATCTTCTTCGACGTCGTCGTTTAGATCTGCGAGACGCGCAACGAAGGTAGGTTCGACGGGCTCATCAAACTCAAAATCTTGATCTGACATGGTTTCCTTAACCTCGCTCAACAAGCAAACGAACGGCGGCAACCGATTGTTCGAAGTTGAGATCTGAGGTATCTACGAGTGCAACCCCAGGGGCTGGAGTCATGAAATCTACTACTTTGGCGTCGCTTTTATCCCGGTCGGATACCTGCTTGCTGACTTCTTTGGCCTGGGCCGGAGTGAGTTCAGCTGAACGCCTTCTAAGTCTAACTTCTTCGCTGGCAGTTAGCAGAATGCGTTTTTGGGCATCGGGCGCAACCACCGTGGTGATATCTCGACCCTCGACCACCACTCCCGGAAGGCCAGAGCCAGCAACCAATCCCCTGGTCAGGTCTTTCATGAAGGCTCTGACAGTTGGCAGCTGAGCAACTGCCGAAACCGACTCGGCAATCTTCGGGGTGCGAATTGCCGTGGTTACGTCCGTCTCGCCGACGCGAACCCAGAAGTTATCGGGGTCCAGCGAGATGGAGTAGTCGAATTCAGCCAGGTTCGGCTCTGGGTTGGCCCCTACTATCCCCTCGGCTACCGCCCAGGCAAGCGCTCGGTAGGCGGCGCCAGTGTCAAGGTACCCGAACCCCAGCTCACGGGCAACCTGTTTGCTTACGCTAGATTTGCCAGATCCCGCCGGGCCATCTATTGCTACAACTTGAACCACTACTGGGCCAAATCCAGCCGAAGCGCAGCAGCCCCTCTTAGGTAGGTGTGCTGGATTTCACCGCGAGCCTTGTTGCTGTGAACATGGATCATCAAACGGATCACGCGCGGCATTGCGCCATCAACCGACATCTCTACTGCACACATCAGCGGTACATCGCCCAACCCCAACTCTCGAGCGGCGAGTGCCGGAAACTCGGAGGTTACATCGGGGGTTGCTGTGAAGAAAATCGAAATCAGATCAGAGTTTTC
>JBILRS010000043.1:0-11983 GCA_044372535.1 Rhodoluna sp. | reverse complement strand
CTATACCGTTGGCGTGGAGAGTTTTTGAGAGCAGCTCAGCAGTTGACTTCAGCAGGTGCTCGCGCTCGTCTGTGTCTAACTGGATAGCGCCTCTAATTGCTCTAATCACTTGTTTCTCGGTCTCTGACGTGTTGGTTTGTCGGTGCCGTCTGCCGCCTTTAGGAGTGCACCGATTTCAAGTTTAGTAAGTTCACGCACGGCTCCGGACTTTAATGTTCCCAGATGAATTGGGCCAAACTGCTTGCGAACCAAGCCAATTACCGGGTGCCCAACGAAATCGAGCATTCTTCTGACAATACGATTGCGCCCGGAATGAAGCACGACCTCAATCAGTGAACTCTCGTGGCGGGCTTCCATGATTCTGGCCGCGTCAGCCTTGATAAAGCCGTCTTCAAGTTCAAAGCCAGCGAGCAGTTCGCGAATTACCGCTGGTGTGACAGTGCCAGAAACCTTAGCGATGTAGGTCTTTTCAACCCCGAAGGACGGGTGCGCCAATTTGTGAGCAAGGTCGCCATCGTTGGTTAGCAGCAATAGACCCGTCGTCTCGGCGTCCAACCTACCCACGTTGTAAACCCGTTCGTAATCGAGCACGAACTGAGACAAGTCCGGTCGCCCCTCTTCGTCGCTCATCGTGCTGATGACACCCGTTGGCTTGTTGAGCGCCAGGTAGATGCGACCCGAATCCAGCACAACCGGGACGCCCTTGACCGTCACCTTGTCTACTGTTGGGTCGATCTTGGTGCCGAGCTCGAGCACCAGCTTGCCGTTGACCTTGACTGCACCTCGCGTGATTAGGTCTTCGCAGGCCCGCCTAGAGGCAACACCCGCGTTAGCTAGAGCCTTCTGCAGTCGAACCTGGTTCGACTCTTCAGACATCGAAGTCGCTGTTGGCGTCTGGTAGGTGCGGGCTAACCGGCGGAAGCTCATCGAGAGTGTTGATCCCCAGTAACTCGAGCATCAGATCGGTCGTTCCGTAGTTGATCGCACCGCTCTCAGAATCGGTGAAAAGTTCGGTGATCAGACCGCGACTAAGCAGTGTTCGCACGACTGAGTCGACGTTTACCGCACGGATCGAAGCTACCTGACCACGAGAAATCGGCTGCTTGTAGGCAATGACCGCTAGCGTCTCGAGCGCTGCTTGACTCAACTTGGTCGGGTTTTCATTTGCCATGAACATGCGAACGGCCCAGTCGTATTCGGCTCGCACGTACAAGCGCCAGCCGCCGCCTACTTCGCGAAGTTCAAAACCTCTAGACGAAGCCGCATAGTCCTCGCTAAGTGAGATCACCAGGTCACGCACCAGGTTCACCGGCTGCTCGAGCGCGGTGGCCAGGGCAACGAGCGATACCGGTGAGTCGGTGATCATCAGAATCGCCTCGACAGCGCCCCTGAGGTCATCTTTCTGCTCGGGTGTTTCAAGAGTCATAGTCAGCTCCTAGAGTGGCTAGTTTTTCATCGTCAAAGCTTTCGGCACGCCAGGTCAGTGACAGGTCGCCAAGCGGGCTGACCTGGTCAAAACTGAGGGCAGAGAGTCGGTAAAGCTCAAGCACGGCCAAGAATCGAGCGACAACTACTGCGCGGTCTTTGACCTCGCGAATCAAGTCGAAGAAGGTGAGGGTTCCGCTGTTGCGCAACATCGCCACCACAGCGCTCGCCTGCTCGCGAATCGAGACCCTCGAGGTGTGCAGGTGGGTTAGACCCACGCTTGGAATCTCACGCGGAGTCAGGGTTTCTTGAGCCAATCTTGCGAATTCTCCAGGCGTAAGAGTCCAGACCAACTCGGGCTTCTGATTTCTGAACCGCTCCTCCATGCGAACGTCTCGAGCCACTCGACTTTGTTCGAGCGTCAGTGCGGTGTTGAACCACGAAGCAATCTCTTTGAAGGCGCGGTACTGCAGTAGACGTGCGAACAGAAGATCTCTGGCCTCGAGAAGCGCAACGTCTTCGGCGTCAACCACTTCACCCTTCGGCAGCAAGCCGGCGATCTTCAGGTCGAGCAGAGTTGCAGCAACTACCAAGAATTCCGATGCCTGCTCAAGTTCTTCGGCTTCGTCGAGTTGCTTCAGATAAGCGATGAACTCGTCGGTGACCTTGCTGAGTGAAATTTCGGTGATGTCCATTTCATGCTTCGAAACGAGACTCAGTAGCAGGTCGAACGGGCCCTCAAAATTGTTCAGACTGACCGCGAAACCGCTTTTCTCTGGGATTACCTCGGTCAGCTCTTCACTACGGAGCACAGTTGCGATCCACTAGCTCGCGCGCAACGGTGCGGTAGGACTCTGCCGCATCAGAGGTCGGGGCGTAGCTCGTGATCGGCTCGGCGACACGGGTTGCATCGGGAAACTTGACGGTTCTTGCAATTACCGAGCGGAAGACCTTGTCGCCAAACTTCTGGTGGAGCATGTCGATTACCTCGCGCGAGTGCAGGGTTCGAGAGTCGACCATCGTGGCTAGAACGCCGTCCAGGACGAGAGTTTCGTTCAGGGTTCCCTGAACGCGACGAATGATGTCCTCGAGAATCGCGACTCCGCGAAGCGCAAAGAACTCGGCTGCCAGCGGAATGATCACGCCGTGAGCTGCGGTTAGAGCGTTGACCGTTAGCAGGCCAAGTGAAGGCTGGCAGTCAATCAAAATCAGGTCGTACTCGCCCTGAACCTTCTTGAGAATGCGCTTCAGAATGCGTTCGCGGTCAAATTCGGTCACCAGGGTCATTTCTGCTGCCGAAAGGTCGATGTTTGCCGGAATTACGTCGAGTCCCTCGATCTTGGTGTGACGAATCACATCGTGAGGGTCCAGCTGACTCTCAAGCATGAGGTTGTAAATAGTCTTATCCTCGTGCGCGACTATGCCGAAACCAGCGGTTAGCGCTCCCTGAGGGTCAAAGTCCACCAGGAGCACTCTGCGACCGTACTCGACCATTGCCGCTGCCAGGTTGATTGTGGTTGTGGTCTTACCCACACCACCCTTCTGGTTACACATTGCGATGATGCGCGCGGGTCCGTGCGAGGTGAGCGGCTTTGGCACTGGAAAACGCTTGTCAACAGCCATCACTGATTACCTTTCACGCGACTCAAAATCTTAACCTATAGCCTAACGCCGAGCGCGGGGGTGGAAGTTCGCGTGATCCTCACGCAACTTATCGACCGAAACTTGAGTGTAAATCTGAGTTGTGGTGACCGAGGCATGCCCTAGCAGTTCCTGAACCTTTCGAACATCCATGCCGTTTTCGAGCATGAGCGTCGCGTACGAGTGCCTGAGGGTGTGCGGAGAAACTCTGTCACCCAATCCGGCGGCCTGGGCTGCACTGTGGATGATCATCCAAGCGGACTGGCGCGAAAGCCTCGAACCGCGCTGATTCAGAAACATTGCGGGTGTGCCTTTGCCGGCCGAGGTCAAAGCAGGTCTGACTCTGGTGCGGTAGGCGTCCAAGAGAATGATCGAGTAGCGGCCGATCGGAACAAGGCGTTCTTTGCTCCCCTTACCAAACAGGCGAACCATCTCGGGTTGGTTGAAGTCATCCAGATCGAGTGCCAAGACCTCCGAGATTCGGCCACCGCAAGCGAACATCAGCTCGACCAAAGCCCTGTCACGGATGCGAATCGGGTCATCTTGGAACCGGCCATCATTCGAAGGCATTGGCCCGGCAGCCTCCAACAGGCTCATAACTTCGTCGGCTGTGAGCGCTTTCGGCAGGTGACGCCTTTGTTTCGGCGGCTTAACGAGTGACGAGGGGTCCTGAGCTGAAACACCCTCGATTAGCCAAAACTTGTGGAGGCCCCGCACCGAGGAAAGTATTCGGGCGACGGAGGATTGCGCCAAACCGTTTACCTGCCCGAGAGATTGGGCGAAGTCGGCGACCACCAATTCGGTAACTGCCTCAACCGAGTCAATGCCTCGGTCGGTAAGAAAGTTCAGGTAGCGAGCTAGATCGCGCCGGTAGGCCAGCAGAGTGTTTTTGGCCATGCCCCGTTCGACCGCGAGGTGTCGAAAATAGTTTTCGGTGAGGCGCTCGAGAGACATCAGACGCCCAATTTGCGCGCAAGCGCCAAAATGCCAACCACAGCCGAAGGATTCTTCATGTCCGAGCGCATAACCGAGTTGACCGCCTCGGCCAGCGGTACCCAGGTCGGCTGAAGGTTAACCTCTTCGCCGGTTCTAACAAAGGCGGTTTCGACCTTACTGAGACCGGTGGCCACGAAGACCGAAATCGACTCGGAGTTTCCGCCCGGTGAGGTGTGAAAAGTGATCAAGTGTTCAAGTTTTTCGGCGGCAAAGTCGGTTTCTTCAGCCAATTCGCGAAGCGCTGCCGACTCTAGGCTCTCGCCCGGGACATCGAGCAAACCAGCCGGCAACTCCCAGAGATACGAACCCACCGGACGACGGTATTGCCGGATTAGCAAAATCTCTTGGGCATCATTGAGCGCAATTACCGCAACGGCACCGGGGTGCCTAATGAAGTCTCTCGCCAATGTCGCGCCTTCAAACTCGAAGTGCTCGGTGACGACGTCCCAGACTCTACCTTTGAACGCCAAGTCAATTTTCTGAGCTGGGAGTTCGACCGATGAGTCTTTAGGCATCTTTCACCTCAAAGAGGCGGGTGGCAGCCTGACGCTCGATTGCGGCGACTAGCAGCCCCCTGAACAGCGGGTGCGCACTGGTAGGGCGCGACTTGAACTCTGGGTGAGCCTGGGTGGCAACGTAATAAGGGTGGACATCGCGAGGCAACTCGACGAATTCAACCAGGTGATCATCTGGTGAAGTGCCAGAGAAGACCAAACCGGCTGCCGCGATCTGCGGTCTGAACTCGTTGTTCACCTCGTAGCGGTGACGGTGGCGCTCCTCGACCAACTCTGAACCATAGACCTCGGCAACGATTGAACCGGGCTTGAGCTTGGCCTCATACGTTCCGAGTCGCATGGTTCCACCCATAGCCCCAGCTTCGAGAATTGCGACCTGCTCGGCCATAGTGGCAATAACGGGCTGCTTCGACTCCGGGTCAAACTCGGTTGATGAAGCTAGCGGCAAGCCCGCTATGTTTCGCGAGTACTCGATGACCATGCACTGCAGACCTAGGCATAGACCAAGGGTAGGGATTCTGTTTTCACGGGCAAACTTAAGCGCGCCGAGTTTTCCTTCGATTCCGCGAATACCGAAACCACCGGGCACGCAGATGCCATCGACATCTGCCAGGTTTTCCTTCGCGCCCTCCTCTGTTTCACAGAGGTCGGAAGCTACCCAGCGAATGTTTACCTTGGCCTGGTTTGCGAACGCGCCAGCCTGAAGTGCAGCCGTCACTGAGAGATAGGCGTCGGGCAGGTCGATGTACTTACCGACCAATGCAATTGTTACCTCGGACTTCGGCTCGTGCACGGCGTCTAGGACACCCTGCCAACGAGTCCAGTCAACTTCACCAGACTGCTCTTCTAGACCGAGGTGCTTAACGATGTAACTGTCGAGTCCCTGACTGTTCAGGACGGTCGGAATGTCGTAAATGCTTGAGGCATCGGCGGCGCTGATCACGGCTTCGAATTCGACGTCACACATCAGCGAGATCTTCTTCTTGATTCCCTCTGGTAGAGCGCGGTCTGAGCGCAACACGATCGCATCAGGCTGAATACCGATTGAGCGCAACGTCGCAACTGAGTGCTGGGTTGGCTTGGTCTTCAGTTCACCCGAAGGACCCAGGTATGGCACTAGGGAAACGTGGACGAAGAACACATTGTCGCGACCTACGTCGTGGCGAATCTGACGAGCCGCCTCAACGAACGGCTGAGATTCGATATCTCCGACCGTGCCACCGATTTCAGTGATGATGACGTCCGGGGTTGGGATCTCATCAGCCTGGAGTCTCATGCGACGCTTGATTTCGTCGGTGATGTGCGGGATCACCTGAACGGTATCGCCAAGGTATTCGCCAGCTCGTTCTCTAGCGATGACTCGCGAATAGATCTGACCGGTGGTGACGTTCGCAGCCTGTGAAAGGTTGATGTCCAAGAATCGCTCGTAGTGGCCGATGTCGAGGTCTGTCTCTGCGCCGTCCTCGGTTACAAAGACTTCGCCGTGTTGAAAAGGATTCATCGTGCCCGGGTCAACGTTTAGATACGGGTCTAGTTTCTGCATCACTACGCGGAGTCCGCGAGCGGTAAGAAGATTGCCCAGACTGGCGGCGGTTAGGCCCTTACCCAGTGAAGAGGCGACGCCTCCGGTGACGAAAATGTGTCTTGTGATTCCACGGTCTTTTGCGCTTGCCATGGAACTTCATGCTATCAGTTCGCGGCACCAAACTCTGATGACGCGCGCACCAAAAGTTCGTGTGCGTGAACTCGAGCCGAGCCGCTGTCGCTCAAACCCGAGAGCATTCTGGCAAGTTCTTCGATTCGCGCTCCCCCAGTGAGAGAAATAACGTCAGAAGATGTGTACTCGGCATTGCTGGACTTCATCACTCGAAGGTGACGATCCGCGTACGCCGCGACCTGTGCGAGGTGTGTGACCACGATCACCTGAGCGTCCTTGGCCAGCGTGGCTAGACGTCGCCCAACCTCGATAGCGGCAGCTCCTCCGACTCCCGCATCAACCTCGTCGAAGATAAACGTTGGCACCGGCTGAGTCTTGGCCAAGACGACCTCAATTGCGAGCATGATTCTCGAAAGCTCTCCGCCGGAAGCGCCTTTGCCAAGCGGTCTTGGCTCGGCACCGGGGTAAGCACTAAGCAAGATCGAAACGTTGTCTCGGCCGTACTCCATGAAGTTTCCCGAATCAACCACCGAGACAACCAGTGAAGCGCCTGGCATCGCCAACCCACCGAGTTCTGCTGTGACCTCGGCTTCGAGGCGCATCGCCGCGGACTCGCGCATGGCGGTGATTTGACCAGCCATGCGTTCCATGTCGTCGAACTCTCGCTGCACGGCACTCATGAGCTCTTGCTCGGCACCGGCCGGAGGGTCTAGTGCTAGAAGTTTTTGGGTGGCCGAGACCCTGTATTCGAGGGCTTCCTCGTAACTGCCGTAGCGTCTAGCCAGAGTGGTGAGTCGCGCTCTGCGTTGCTGCAAAGCCTCCAGCTCCTGCGCCGTGCCTCCCTCGAGAGACTCCAGATAGCCCGAGAGTGCGGCTGAAGCGTCAACGAGCTCGTAACCTAGGCGCTGCAGGTTATCCACCTGCTCGGCAATGATCGGGTCGTGCTCGGCAACCCCCTCGAGGGCTCTGCGTGCCTGCCCGATCAAACCAACCGCCTCGGGTGCATCGGTGTCGCTTGAAAGTGCTTCGTGGGCCATAGCCACCGCGTGGCGAAGCTCCTCGGTGTGGGTTAGGCGGGCCGCTTTAGAAACGACATCATCTAGCTCACCGGGTTGCGGGTCTATCTCATCAAATTCTTCGACCGCGATTCGAATCATGGCAGCTTCGGCGTCTCGCGAGGCGATGCTGTTTCTGTGCGCGGCAAGCTTTTCTTGCGCCGTCTTCCAGGCGAAGAATGTTTGGCGATAGGCGCCGACCTTGATTTCAAGCTCCTCGCCGCCGAAGGTGTCGAGTGCTTGGCGCTGCGCCACAGCGCTCTTTAGGCGAATCTGGTCACTTTGCCCGTGAACGACCACGAGCATGTCCGAAATCTCTGAAAGTAGCGAGATCGGCACGGCGCGACCAGCTACCGCTGCGCGAGATCTGCCCTCTATCGAAACAGACCGGTTGAGAATCAGCTCGTCTTCGTTGAGAGCTCCACCCGCTTCGTGCACTCGAGTGACAACCAGTGACTCGTCGCTAAGTCTCCAGCGCCCCTCAACGTAGGTTTCTTGGCAACCCTGGCGAATGGCAGTCGAATCGGCGCGCTCACCAAGCAGTAGACCGAGGGCAGAGAGAACCATTGTCTTACCAGCACCGGTTTCGCCAGTAATTACGGTTAGGCCCTTGCTGAACTGCAAACGTGCTTCGCGAATAACTCCAAGGTCGCGAATGAAGATCTCGTCAATCACTTACCTTCGCCACCTTCGTGGCCTCGCCAACCAACCACAGGTAGCGAAAACTTGCGCACGAGGCGATCGGTGAAGACTCCTTGACGGAATCTGGCAATCCTGACCGGCACCGGCGAACGCTTGACTTCGACTCTCGAACCCGGCTTTAGCTCCCAGTTCCTTCTGCCGTCGCAAGAGAGCACTCCCGGTCCAGCGCTTCGGGCCATGACTTCTACCGCGATCATCGACTTCGGGCTAACCACGAGTGGTTTAGCAAATAGTGCGTGCGCACTGATCGGAACCACCAACAGCGCTTCGACCGAAGGCCAAACCACTGGCCCACCGGCTGAGAAAGAGTAAGCGGTTGAGCCCGTCGGGGTCGCAACGACGATTCCGTCGCAGCCGAAGGAAGATAGCGGTCGTTGGTCGATTTCGAGGACGACCTCCAACATGCGCTCTCTAGAGCCCTTCTCGATCGCGGCCTCGTTCAAAGCCCAAGTTCTGAACTCCTCGACTCCATCGACAAAAACGGTGACATCGAGCGCTAGACGCTCCTTGACCAGGTAGTCGCGCTCGACGACACGTCGGACGGCGTCGGTTAGCCCGTCGCGCTCGCTCTCGGCCAAGAATCCAACGTGGCCAAGGTTTATGCCGAGAAGTGGCGTTTGAGCGTCGCGGACGATCTCTGCAGCTTTGAGAATGGTGCCGTCTCCCCCGAGCACCATCGCCAGTTCGACATCTTTGAGTGGCACATCGTCGCCGAGAACCTTTACATCCTCGAGAGCGAGCTGCGGAGCTGCCTGCTCGCTGGCAAATCGGTTGTGATCTTCAAGTTCAACTGAGGTCATTACCGGGGTTAGCCCAGCAGCGAGCAGGGCGGCGCAGACCTCCTGGGCTGCCGAAAGGGCATCGGCACGCCCGGTGTGCGTAACAACTAATACAGGCCTCATCTACCCTCCCTCGCTAGTGCTTCAACTCTCTCAGACCATTCTGACGGATAACTGCCGCTGTTCGCACTCATCCACAAGACATACTCGGTGTTCCCGTGGGTGCCTGGCAGCTCACTCCGAACAACATCGCAAACCCCTAGACCCAACTTGCTGGCGTGGTTGAGCACCTGCATTACCGACTCGGCTCTCAACCTGTGATCGGTCACGATGCCCTTCGCGGTCAAAGACTTCTTGCCAACCTCAAACTGTGGCTTCACCAGGAGCACAAAGTCAGCCGTTGGGGCGACAGAAACCATCGCGTCGAGAACGAGAGTTAGCGAGATAAAACTCAAGTCGGCTACAACAAGCTCAATCTTCGGGGTTTCGCCGATTTCAGCGAGCAGTGTTTCTGGGCTCAGGTCTCGGGCATTGAAGCCTTCAACGGCCGTGACCCGAGAGTTTTCCTTTAGTTCGGGCACCATCTGGTCATGACCGACATCAATTGCGATAACCCGCTCTGCACCACGGCGCAGCAGGACATCGGTGAAACCGCCGGTCGAAGCACCCACATCGAGCGCGATCTTGCCCTGCACGTCGAGTGCACCAAAGTGATCAAGCGCAGTGGCCAGCTTGTGCCCGGCTCGCGAAACGTAATCAACGGCTTCGAGCACCTTTAGCGAGGCCTCATCCAGGACGTCCTGGGAGGGTTTGCGTGCGGGTCGCCCATCAATGAGCACGCGGCCAGCCTCTACTAGTGACGCGCCCTGGTTGCGGCTTCTAGCGAGCCCGCGCTCGACGAGAGCGACGTCTACTCGGACCAACTGGCCCCATCGAGGTTCTTCTCGAGCATGGCGTGCAGGGCAGCGTAGGCGGCGGCCTGTTCGGCAATCGGTAGCTGGGCAATTCGCGCCAGTTCGCTGGTTACCTGGGTGAGAAGTTCTTCTGAAGACATGCTTTAAGCCTATTCGTATAGTTCTTTGTCGACGTCCAAAGCGTAAATTGCCTTACCGGAGTTCCAGATCACTGCGCATGCGCAGCGCAGAGTTTCGACGGCCTTTGGGTCGCCTGAAACGACGACCACTTTGTTACCCAACAGCTCGACTTCGGACTGCCCGAGTGTGAAACCGCGCTTGGTCTGCTTCGGCTCCTGGTATTTCTCGAACAAACCGGCAAGAGTTTCAAGAATGTAGGTTGGTCGCTCGTCTGGTTTTGCGGCTAGGACATCTTTGGCCCGGTTCACACCGGTAAGAACTAGGATGCTCGGAATTCCGGAACGATTTGCCCCGACGATGTCGGTGTCGAGGCGATCGCCGATAAATAGTGGACGTGAGGCAGCGAAGCGCTTTAATGCCGTGGAGAAGATTGCCGGTTCGGGCTTGCCAGCCACCAGCGGCAACTGACCTACCGCAGTGTGAACTGCCGAAACCAGGGTGCCGTTACCCGGCGCCATGCCGCGCTCCTGGGGCAGGGTCCAGTCCTGATTGGTAGCAATCCATTTGGCCCCGCGCTGAATCGCGTAAGCGGCTTCGGCAAGATTTCGCCAGGAAACGTCTGGTGCGAACCCTTGGATCACGGCGGCCGGAGAATCGTCAGCTGAATCAACTACTTCGAAACCTGCCTCCGAAACGTAAAAGCGCAAACCCTCGCCACCGACCACGAGAATCTTCGCTCCGGGAGCCACCAGCGTTGATAGCAGCTCTACACCGGCTTGTCCGGAGCTGACAATGTCTGCAGCCTGAGCTGTTATGCCGAAACCAGCCAATTGCTCGACGATTGTTTCGGGCTTTCTAGAAGAGTTATTGGTAACAAAGCCAAGGCGATGGGTCTTTTGGATCCGCGAAACGGATGCCACAGCGTCTCTAATTGCAGCGGTACCCTCGTAAACCACGCCGTCTAAATCGGCCAGGACTACGTCGAAGCCAGCCAGCAAACTAGTCACGCGGCTTCCATTCCTTCATCGAAGGAATCACAATTTCTTCGAGAATCGATACTTCTTCGTCTTCGCCGGTGGCCTCCGGATACAGGGCCTTCTCAGCGCGAATCGCAAGATCCGCCCACTTCTTGGATTCGGCGTCCTTGCCAAGAGCCTCGAGGGTGTCTGAGTAGGCCCAGAACAGGGCCGGCGAGTAGTCGAAAACTCGGGCGGGGTCGAGTTCTTTGACCTCGAGCTCGGCTAACGCAAGCTCCTCTTGACCGAGGTCAAGCCGGGCGCCCGAGACGGCGATTGCCAAATTGATTCTCACCATCGGGCTGAGAGTCGCCTTATCGACGCTGCGCGCCAACTCGAGCGCGCGTTCCGGGCGACCCAGACCTCGCTCCGAGTCAACAATTAGCGGGAGTTGGTCGTTGGATGCAGTCATTCGACGGTGGGTAAGCAGTTCGCGTAGCGCTAGAGCGAAGTCCCCGGTGCGATACGCGGTGATGCCAACTGTCTCTCGCACAATGGCGATTCGCCCGGCTCGTGCGGCCGCTGCCAACGCGTGCTGGTGAGCGAGCTCCGGGTCCTGCTCGATCAAAAGATCAACCATGGCAAGGTGACGGGCCGTCATCTCGGCGTTTTCCGCCGAAAGGGTCTTGAGCTGCACACGAACCGGCATTTGCAAGTCTGCAGGCGTAATTTCCTCAGGGATCGGCGGGCTCTTTGGCTTGTCTGCGCGTACCTTGGGTGCAACGCGAGTCTGCCAGGCCGGCCGCTCACCGATATCTCTCGAATCACGCGCTGGGCGTGCTCGGTCGCCGCGGTCTGAACGCCCACCTGGACGTCCTCCGCCTGCTCTATCAGGTCGCCCTGCAGAGCCATCTCGACGAGGCATTCCGCCTCGATCGTCTCGTTCTGCCATGAGAATCTCCTTGATATCTGTATGTTAAACGAAAATGGCCACCTCGAAAGGTGGCCATTTTCTAAATTAAGTCCGGCGGTGTCCTACTCTCCCACAAGGTCACCCTTGCAGTACCATCGGCGCAGGAGGTCTTAGCTTCCGGGTTCGGAATGTAACCGGGCGTTTCCCCTCCGCTATGGCCGCCGAAACACTATTGAGTTGTGAATCGATGATCAAACGTAAGTTTGTTCGTGATTCCCGTACTCGGGAACCACATAGTGGACGCGTAGCA
>JBILRS010000069.1:0-7147 GCA_044372535.1 Rhodoluna sp. | reverse complement strand
CCGTTGATTACGCCCGGCTGACCAGAAAACTCCGGCACCGAGGCAACGAATCCAACCAGCTTGACCACGCGGGTTACTCGATCGAGGTCACCGATGACAAGCTTCACAGCGGCGAGCGCGTTCAGCACCGCCGTGCGGGCGTAGTCCTTGGCATTCTCGGGGCTCACCGTCGCGCCAACCTTGCCGGTTTCAGGCAAAACTCCCGCGGTGAAAGGCAGTTGACCGCTGGTGAAGACCAGGTTTCCCGAAACAACCGCAGGCACGTATGCCGCTACCGGCTTCGAGACCTCAGGGAGCGGGTGTCCTAGTTCAATGAGTCTTGCTTCGATTTGCGACACTTAGGCCAACTCTCGCTTGAAGAAGGCGAGCAACCCGCCCTGAGCGTTGGTGTTTACCGCGACGAGCTCCCAGCCATCGACACCCCAACTGTTCAAAATCATGGCCTCTTTGTGCAAAAGCAAAGGAACGGTGGCGTATTCGTACTTGGTCATTTATTCAGCATCCTCTCAGAGTTAGCGGGTAACCTAGAGTCTATGTCTGGTCAGAGAAACAGGGGCGCCAGCCCACTATCGAAGATCCTCAAGTTCACCGGTCTGAACACGATCGTTGGCTTGTTGGGTGTCGCGCTCTTGGCCCCTATCGCAATCGTTGGTGCGGTAGCCACGGGTGTTGGCATTTCAATCTTCGACAACCTGCCACCTTACATAAAGCCGGTTACCGCCTCTCAAGCCTCGACTCTCTATGCCGTGGACACCGACGGCAAGCCCGTAGAGGTAGCCCGCTTCTACGAAGAAAACCGCATTTCGGTTGGCTACGACCAAATCAACTCAAACTTTCGCGACGCAGTTATCGCCACCGAAGACCCGAACTTCTGGAGTCACAACGGCGTTGACACGATTTCTTTGATTCGTGCGACTTTGACCAACGTTGCCACCGGCGGTGGCGGCCCCGGCGGCTCGACCATCACCATGCAGTACGTCAAGAACTCACTGATTCAGGCAGCAACCATTGCCGGCAACCAGGATGCAATTGATGCCGCACGCTCTCGCGGAATCGACCGCAAGGTCCGTGAGATTCGCTACGCGATTGCGCTAGAAGAGACCGTCAGCAAAGAGGATATCCTCGCTGGCTACTCGAATCTTTCATTCTTCGGTCACCAGATCAACGGAGTCGAAGCTGCTTCGCAGTTCTACTACGGCAAGAGCGCAATCGACCTGAATCTGCCTGAAGGCGCGATGCTAGCGGCGATGCTTAAGGCACCCGAAACCTACCGCCCAGACGCAACCGAAAACCTAGACCGCGCCAAGGGACGCCGCGACTACGTGATCGAGAACATGGTAGCGGAGGGTTACATCACTCGAGACGAGGGCGACAAAGCGAAGGCGACCCCCGTCACCGTAAAGGTAAACAAGGTGCCCACCGGCTGTGAGTCAAACCAGCAAACCGCTTTCTTCTGCGACTACGTGATTTGGACGATTCGCAACAGCCCGGAGTTCGGCCCGACGCCGGCCGATCGTGAGCTGAAGCTAAAGACCGGCGGCATGGACATCTACACCACGATGAGCATCAAGCTGCAAGAGAAGGCCGACAGCGCCACCAAGAAGTGGGTTCCGATTGACGACCCGAGCGGAATTGGCTCGGCCAGCGTTTCGGTTGAAGCCGGCACCGGTCGCATCCTGGCCATGGCTCAGAACCGCGTATTCGACCAGACCAAGAGTGGCAAAGCCGGGCACACCTCGGTGAACTACTCGAGCGACAAGGCTTACGGTGGCTCTTCGGGCTTCCAGTCAGGGTCGACTTATAAGCTTTTCACCCTCGCCGAATGGTTGAGCGCGGGCTTCAAGCTCAATGACCACATCGACGGACGCGTGCGCGAATGGAACGCGAGCGACTTCTCAGCCCGATGCGGAAGCCTCGTTGGAACCTGGGCGCCAAACAACATCGTCAAAGAACCTGAAGACACCACGGTTGTGAACGCAACCGCGATCTCTGAAAACACCGCGTTCGCCTACATGGCTTCGAAACTCGACCTTTGCGACATCCGCGACCGCGCTTTGGCGTTCGGTGTGAAGCGCGCCGATGGCAGCGAGTTGCAATACGTGCCGTCATCCATCATCGGTGTAAATGAGATTTCACCGCTCTCGATGGCTGCTGCTGTCGCTGGGATTGCAAACGCGGGCAGCTACTGTGCGCCGATAGCCATCGACAAGGTGATCCTGCGCGAAACCAAAGAGCAGCTTCCGGTGCCTCAGATCACCTGCACCCAGGCGGTGACCCCAGAAGTCGCCGCTGGCATGACCTACGCGATGCGTGCCGTTATGTCTGGTGGTACCGGTGGAGCTTCTAACACCGGCGACGGCGTTGCTCTAGCCGGCAAGACCGGAACCACAGACGCTGGCGTGCACACCTGGATGACCGGCTTCTCTAGCACCGTAGGAACAGCGACCTGGGTCGGAAACGTTTCGGGAAACACTGCCCTGAGCAGAATCAAGCTCAACAACAAGGCCGGTAACACGGTTCGCCACGACATCTGGCGCTCAATCATGCGCACCGCAAACCTCTTGTTCAAGCCAGGCCCTCTAGCCTCACCGCCGCAGACCATGATCGACGCCACGATGGTTGTCGTGCCAGACATCACCGGCCAACTACCTAGCGCTGGTAAAGAACAGATTGACGTCAGTTCACTGAACTCGAAGATCATTGTTGAAACGGTGCTCTCTGACAAACCGGCCGGCCAGGTGGCAAAGACGATTCCTCGCGCTGGGCAGGTTGTGCCAAGCGGAACCCAGATCAAGATCTACGTTTCAAAGGGCGGCAAGGTTCGGATTCCTCGCGACATCGTGGGCATGACCAAGGCAGACGCCAAGGCGAGGCTCCTTGCGCTCGGCTTTGCCGCGGTAAGTGAACCGCAACCTTCACAAAGTCAGTACTTCCAGAAGTCGACAACGGTGCCCGCTGGCAACGTGGTTGGCACCACACCGAAGGTTGGTTCACTCGCAGATACCAGCGCGGCTATTCTGCTGATTATCAGCTCCGGCCCGTAATGGTTTGGCTCTACGTCTTGCTCGGTCTCGGGCTGCTTGTTCTCGCTTGGTCTGCGCTGATTGAGCGCAACCTGTTCACAGTGAAGTACGACTCTCTCGCCGTGCTGCCTAGAGGTGCAAAACCGATTCGCGTGCTCCACATCAGCGATATCCACATGGCGCCTTGGCAAAAGCGCAAACAGCGCTGGCTTTCTCGACTGGGCGAACTGAAGGTTGATCTAGTGGTCAACACCGGCGACAACCTCGGCCACCTTGACGCTGTAAAACCAACCGTGGACGCGCTCGCAACACTGATTGCAAAACCAGGCGTGTTCGTGAACGGCTCAAACGACTATTACGCACCGGGTTTTCGAAACCCGATCAACTACTTGCTGAAGCCGTCAACTCCTCGACCGGGCAAGCCGCTCGACACCGCAACCCTGATGCGCGAGTTCGAAACGGGCTGGCTGAACCTCAACAACAAGTCCGGTTTACTGACAGTAAAAGGCACCACGATCGGTTTCGTGGGCCTAGACGACCCGCACGACCAACTGGCCGACTACGACGGCATTTCAGCTCCAGTTGGCGCTGACGTTCTGTTTGGTGTGGCTCACGCGCCCTACCGACGGGTGATCGAAGAACTAGGTTCTTGCGCTCTGATTTTTGCCGGACACACCCACGGCGGTCAGGTCTGCCTGCCGGGCGGCAGAGCGATTGTCACCAACTGCGATCTACCGGCGAAGAATGCGCGCGGCCTCAGTGGTTGGCAAACCGCCAAGGGCTTCACATTTCTAAATGTCTGCGCGGGTCTTGGCACTTCGATTTTTGCTCCGGTGCGACTCTTCTGTCGCCCGGAAGTCCGGCTGCTTACCCTGCTACCGAAAAACTAGTTGCCAATAGCCCAAGCGTCAGGGCCGAGCACGATGTAGTTCTTCGCCTCGTTTTCGCAGCGAGCGGCTGTTCCTTCAACAAAGCAACTGATGCCCTCGAGCGTGATGCGCTCCCCCGAGTTCAGCGTCGCCGCCAAATCTGGGTCGGCGTAAGCGCCTCCCGAGCAAACAAAGTCAGCCGCCTTTGATCCGTCGATCGGGGCCCCGGCAAACAATTGCAATTGGTAGCCGTAGCTGAACTCGCAGTCGTCAGGTACAGGAATCGGCGCGTACTTGGCAGAAGCTTCGTTCTGCTCACATAGAGCGGTCTTGCGGTCAGCGTTGATCGTGCACCAGGCTGGCCCGTCGCCAACCCTAAATGTGTAGTCGCCGAAATCGGCGGCGAAGCCGGCCGGGTCGACGTCGATGGTGTCAGCGGGTGGAGAGGTTGGAATCAGAGACGGCTCAACCGAAGGAATCGGATCTACAGTTGGGGTCGGGGTCGGGGCGGGCGAAGAACAGCCCGCTAGTGTTAGCGCAAGCCCCAGTGTTAACAGTGTTGTAGAAAGTCTCTGCACATGACAAACATAAAGCCGCGACACGGCACAAACCCGCAAGTTTGCTAGTGTTTTGCCGAATTAAAACTCCGCGGCAACCAATTCCGCGATCTCGTAAGTATTTAATGCTGCACCCTTGCGCAGATTGTCACCTACGACGAACAATTCGATGCTGTTCGGGAAGTCAAGTGACTGTCGGATGCGTCCGACAAATGTTGGATCTTGGCCGGCTACCAAACTCGGGGTTGGGTAGACACCGTTGGCTGGGTCATCGAGCACCTTGATCGTCGGCTGAGCCGACAACACTTCGCGCACTTCGTCAGCGGTTAGCGGGTTGGCAAAAGTTGCGTGCACGGTAAGCGAGTGCGAAACCTGCACCGGCACGCGCACGCAGGACGCAGCCACCTTGAGGTCTGCGATTCCAAGAATCTTGCGAGACTCGTCGCGAACCTTCATCTCTTCGCTAGAGTGGCCGCCAGCCTTCAGAGAGCCAGCGAACGGAATAACGTTGAGGGCGATCGGCCAAGGCCATGGCGAACCATCGGCCGAAACCCCGGCAGCGACTAGAGCGGCAGCGACATCTCCCGACGCCAAGCCGAGCTCCTTCTGCCCACCGACAACCTCGAGCTCCTCGGCTAGGCGGTCGATGCCGGCAGCTCCTGCGCCAGAGACAGCCTGGTATGAAGAAACGACCAACTCTTTGAGAGTCCACTTGTCGTGCAGCGCACCCATCGCGGCCATCATGGTCAAGGTGGTGCAGTTCGGGTTCGAGATGATTCCCAATGGGCGGTTCTTCGCCTCACCCGGGTTGACCTCAGGCACAACCAACGGCACCTCTGGGTTCATTCTGAATGCGCCCGAGTTGTCGATGGCTACCGCGCCGCGCTCGGCGGCGATAGGTGCCCACACCTCAGAAACCTCATCCGGCACGTCAAACATCGCGATGTCGATGCCATCGAAAGCTTCGGGGGCTAGGGCAACCACGGTGAGATCCTCGCCGTGAACGCGGATCTGCTTTCCGGCTGAACGCGGACTTGCGATTAGGCGAATCTCTCCCCAGATGTTCTCGCGGCTGTTGATGATGCCGATCATTACGGTGCCCACTGCACCGGTTGCTCCGACAAGGGCGAGGTTTGGTTTGCGGCTCATATTGTTTCCTAGCGTCCGGTTCCTGCGTAAACAACGGCTTCGACGTCGCCGTCGAGACCAAATGCGGTGTGCACTGCCCGCGCGGCCACATCAACCTCATCGAGCGAGGTGACAACCGAGATCCGAATCTCAGAGGTCGAGATCATCTCGATGTTGATACCGGCGTTAGCCAGCGCCGCAAAAAGGGTCGCCGAAACACCCGAGTGGGTGCGCATTCCGGCACCGACAACAGAAAGTTTGCCGATTTCGTCATCGACTTCTAAGTCGCGGTATCCCAACTCACCCTTGGCAGCTTCTAGAGCCGAAACGACCTTCGCGCGATCACCCTTTGGCAGCGTGAACGAGATGTCGGAGACCTTGTCTTCGATGTCGACACCGGTCGGGGTGTTCTGAACAATCATGTCGATGTTCGCGCCGGCATCGGCCACGGTCGTGAAAATCGCCGCCGCTTTGCCCGGGAGGTCCGGAATACCAATGACGGTAACCTTGGACTGGCTCTTGTCGGTTGCAACACCCGAAACGACTGACTCTTCCATGTTTTCTCCTTGTTTACCCGAATAAACCTTTGTGCCCGGATCGTTGCTGAAAGTTGACCGAACTCGCAAATCCACGTTGTGCCGGCGAGCGAACTCGACCGCGCGAATGTGCAAAATCTTGGCTCCGGCCGCTGCCAACTCCAGCATCGACTCGACGTCGATGTAATCAAGCTTCTTGGCCGAAGGAATCTGGCGAGGGTCGGCCGTATAAACGCCGTCGACGTCCGAGTAGATTTCGCAAACATCAGCGTTTAGTGCAGCGGCTAGAGCAACCGCGGTGGTGTCAGAACCGCCGCGACCAAGAGTCGTGATGTCGCGAGTCTCTCGGTTGAAACCTTGGAAGCCAGCAACGATGGCGATGTCACCGGCGTCGAGTGCCTCTTGAATGCGATCTGGGGTGACCTCAGCGATACGTGCGTTTCCGTGGACCTCGTCGGTGATGATTCCGGCCTGCGAACCCGTGAATGACCGGGACGATGCCCCCGCAGCGTTGATTGCGAGGGCCAGGAGAGCCATAGAGATGCGCTCGCCAGAGGTCAGGAGCATGTCAAGTTCGCGAGGTGCAGGGTTTTCGGTGACCTGATTTGCTAGGTCGAGCAATTCGTCGGTGGTGTCGCCCATTGCCGAAACAACCACGACAACCTGATTACCCGCGCGCTGAGTTTCAATTACGCGATTTGCCACGTGCTTAATCTTTGCGGCATCGCCGACTGACGATCCGCCGTATTTCTGCACGATTAGAGCCAAAGATTCACTCCCGGGTAGCCAGACTAGGGTGGGGTTTCGACGTTGAAACTAAAGTCTAACCGACTACGAGACGGTTCGTCTGCCCTCAAAAGCGCGCCCGAGAGTCACTTCGTCGGCGTATTCGAGGTCGCCGCCAACCGGAAGACCCGATGCGAGACGTGAAACGATTATTCCTAGCGGTGAAAGCATGCGCGTCAGGTAGGTGGCGGTAGCTTCACCCTCCAGGTTTGGGTCGGTGGCGATGATGACCTCTTGAATCTCGGTGT
>JBILRS010000068.1:0-7177 GCA_044372535.1 Rhodoluna sp. | reverse complement strand
CATTGTGTTCCGCTAGTGAATGCTCCAACGATCACACCGATGATTGGCCAGCGAATCAATATCGAGACGCTGACAATGCAGAAGTACACGAGGTTCGTAAACAACCCTTGAAGATAGAAGTCTCGAGCGTGGCTAGCGTCTCCACCATTCCGGAGAGTGAGGAATGCTGCCAGACCGATGCCCACAAGTCCAGAAATCGCTTGAGTAAGGGGCCTCTTGCGCAGTATTTGCGCAATTATGAAGGTCAGCGCGAGCGCTACGGCCACCGAGATAGATAGGACCACGTTGCCCGATATGGCAAATGTCACGACGTAGGACGCGCCTGGAATCGCAGCTTCAAGAATTCCCCAGATGCCACCCAAACTCGAGAGAAGTGACTGCCCGTCGAGCTTCAGCGACCCGTCTTCGTGTCTACTGAGGCCGATTTTGCTTATTGGGATCTTTGGCTCGGCCATTAGAGTCCCGGTCTCGGTGGTGTGATGATTCCAGCGGGAACCACGATGTCAAGGGATTCCTTCGGTGGCATCGGTGAATCCCCGCGATGAATCACTAGGGAGCGGAATATCTCTTCAATTTCGGCCGCATCAGATGACTCGGTTAGAGCGGTACCGGTAACCGAGCCACGGAGAAACCATCTCGGTCCGTCGACGCCCAGGAAGCGAATCTTCCGAGAAGGCTCTCCGGGCATAACTATCTCAGCGTCGAGAGTAGTACCCAACTGACTCGTGACTGCGTTTGCGGAACCTCCGGCAGTGGTGATTGAATCCGTCAACTGATCCAAAACCTCGGCCCAGATTCCCTCGTGTTTTGAGGCGGCGAATACCGAAACCTGAAGAGTCGAGCCGCCTCGCTCTATCGTGAGGGCGACAACTCGGCCAGTGGCCTCTTCGACTTCAAGCTTGATAGCGATGTCTGGTGTCGCCATGAGGCGAATGGCTCCAAAGTCTAGATGGCCGGTAGGGAGTTCCATCTCACTAGAGTCAAACGGGCCACTCTGAGCTCGATTAGCGGGATACATCTTCTCGCTCAAGAGACTCCGCTCGATCCAAAGCCGTTGGTTCCGCGCGCACTGCCTGGCAAAGCGGTTACCGATACGAAATTTGCTCTGTAAACCTCTTGAATTAGGAGTTGGGCGATCCTGTCACCGACCGCGATCTCGAAATTCTCATCGCTGGTGTTTAACAGAGTGACCATGAGCTCTCCGCGATAACCGGCATCTACGGTGCCGGGGGCGTTTAGGACGGTTATTCCATGCTTAGTTGCAAGGCCCGACCTAGGGTGTACAAGGCCTACAAATCCGTCCTGAAGGGCTATCTTGACGCCGGTCCTTACCAGGCGCCTCTGACCCGCCAGAAGAGTCACCGATTCCGACGATCTTAGGTCCGCCCCTGCGTCGCCTGGCTCTGCGTAGTGCGGAACCATTTTGGGCTCGCAAACAATGAGCACTTCGGTTTGTTTCATCCTTAGAGCGTAATCTAAAACAATGACGTCAGAGATTTATCGCGAGCGAGTCCTACCTTCGGCTGCCACTTTTGCACTCTCGCCAACGTTGGCCATATTTATGTACGGAGTTTGGCTCCCGTTGAACGAGTTGGTGGGAGTCGTCTTGGGAATCGTGCTCGGCGTTGGGTTGGCCTTAATTTTCTGGTTCAAAGCTCCCGTGATTCTGGTGACCGCGGATTCTTTGACGGTCGGCAGGGCCACGATACCTCGTGACGAACTGGGCGAGGCTGTCACGGTCCCGGCCGAGGATTCTTTTGCTGCTCGAGGGCATCAGCTCGACGCACGGGCTTTCACGAGTTTTCAATCCTCGGTGAGAACGATGGTTAAGGTTGCCATCAAGGATCCTTCAGACCCGACACCCTACTGGCTATTTAGTACGCGAAAACCAGATGAAGTTAGAGCGGCTCTGAGCTAGTCGCACTCGACGCAGACAGGCCCGGTCTTCTTCTTACGACTGAGCAGCGAATGATGCTTCACGATGAAGCATTCGGAGCAGGTGAACTCATCATCCTGAGCCGGCAACACAACGACCTCGAGGTCTTCCTGAATTGCTTCAGGAACAAGAAACGAGTCACCGTGGTCGCCATCGTCGACGTCTGTTGAACCAGCAGTCTTCTCTGGAATGCGCTCTTTGATCGCTTCGATCGACTCGTGGTCGTCGTCGTTCTTTCTAGGGGCGTCGTAGTCGGTGGCCATACCAATTCTTTCAATCTCGTAGTTGGAGCGCGTGTAGTCTCTAACAACTTTTTCAAAAAGGCAACTACGCAACACCCAAACCCAGACAATTCATTGCGTATTCCAAACATTCGCAATCAGACACATACGACACGCTTAGTCCCTTTTCTCGACCTGAAGTGGCAAACTGCTAGCGAAAGCAGGTAGTTATGCGAGACATACGGTTTGTAAGCGGTGACTCTGAGTCACTCATTCTTGAAACCCTTGACGGCGAGAAACTGCGACTGACGGTCGACGCCAGCGTTCGCGAGGCCACTCGCAAGAGCCCCGAAGGCGCAACCACCAACAACCTCTCCCCACGCGAAATCCAGGACGCGATTCGCGCCGGAAGCACAATCGAAGAACTAGTGGCAGCGAGCGGCGACTCGATCGAATTCATCAGACGCTTTGCCGCTCCCGTCCAAGAGGAGCTTGCGCACATGGTTGCCTCGGCCCTTGCCGTCCGCATTGAGATCGCACCAGATCGCTACAACGAGGCACGTCATCAAGAGTTCGGTGAACTGGTGGCTGAGCGGCTAAAAAATGGTGGAGCGACAAACCTAACCTGGCTTGCGAGCCGTGACACTCCTACGACTTGGCTCATCACTGCCAACTACGAAACCGCCACCGGTTCGGGTTCCGCGATCTGGTCTTACGAACCAAGACATCTAGTGCTCAGCCCCGAGAACGAGACCGCGATCAATCTTTCCAACGCCGCAACAATTGGCGAAGCTGTCATCCCCAAACTCGTGAGTTTGAGTCAGGAGTCAGTTAGCACCGAGATGCCTTCGAGCCCAACCGATGACAATAAGGTCACAGATCTGCTAGACGCCTTCAAACAGCGTCGAGAAGCGGCAGCCAACGAACAGGCAGAACGTGCAGAAGAGCCGGAGCAGCTTCTTGAGCCAGACCCCGAACCTTACGAGGAAATGCCGACTCCCGAAGACGAAGCCAAGCCTGAGTCCCCCCGCAAGGGAAGGGCGCCAATGCCATCTTGGGACGAAATAGTCTTCGGTTCTAAATCTGAAGACTAGACAAAGAGTCCGCCGCGAATAAGCGGGACCCTCATTTCGCGGTCCGAAATCGCTCCGTGCTGACCCACCATCTGCAGACTACGCCGGTTTGCGGTTCTCCGGTCGTAGAACGCAATGTCGCCCTTTGCGATAAGCACGAAATCGGGCACCGAATCTCGTGTTAGCCGACCCGTCACCCAGCCTTTTTCAATGAGTTCGTCGAAAGTAGTCAGATAACCAGGGACGCCAGCAGCAGACAACGCCTCTCGCGCAAGATAAATGTCGCCATAGCAAAACAAGGCTCTTGGATCACCAATAGCTACCGAAACTGCATCGGCGAAACCCGGAACCTGATCTAGATAGACCTGAGCCTCCTGCGCAACATCGATAACTCCGTGATCCGCGGTGATAAGTAGCCCGTAATTGCCAACGAGTTCTTTGATGGCGAGGTCTATGCTCTCCAGAGTCGCCAGCCACTGAGGCGAGTCGACTCCGAAGCGATGAGCGGCTTGGTCAAGCTCAGCGAAATACAGGTAGCTGAGGCTTCGCTTGCTTGCTGCAAGGCGGTTTGCCGCTCTGGCTCGCTCTACCAGCTCATCAGCGGCCGTGTAAGTCACGTCTCCCATGAAAACTGAGGTAAAGCCAGAACCGACGTACTCCGATGCCGCAATCATGTTTACCTCGACATCGCTGGCTCTCGCCATCTCGGTGACCGTCTGCGATTGTTGCCAAAGTCGCGGGTTCTCCCCCACAGCCCAGCCGTTCAGCATATTGCGAGGAACACCGTTAGCTCCAAGCACCTGATACCCCAAGACTCCGTGTGAGCCTGCGTGCAAGCCAGTGCCGAGACTGGTAAGGCTGACGGCCGTTGTGCTCGGAAACCCGCACCGTATTGCGTTATCGCCCGATGCTGTGAGCCTGGCGGAAAGAGTTCTCGCGTGACCCGCGTGATCCATTAGGTTCTCGTAGCCGAGTCCATCGATTAGAACCACTAGGGCAGAGTCAACCCGAGGCAAACGCAGACGGTTGTTTTCGCCACCGGTAATCGCTCCGAGCGCGCTTATGAACACGTCAGAGAGCCTCCCTGTATCTTTTGGGGCAGGCGGTAGCATCGTGAGAGTCATCCACCCAAGTTTGCCATAGAGCGAGAAATGACTAACCAGAGTCCAGCAGAACGCATAGTCGACATCGACCTAAGGGTCGAGATGCAAGAGTCGTTTCTGGAGTACTCGTACTCGGTTATCTACGCTAGAGCGCTGCCGGATGCCAGGGACGGACTGAAGCCAGTTCATAGAAGAATCATCTATCAAATGGGTGAAATGGGCCTGCGCCCAGACCGCGGCCACGTCAAATCGGCTCGTGTCACCGGCGAAGTTATGGGAAAGCTTCACCCGCACGGTGACGGAGCTATCTATGACGCCCTTGTGCGAATGTCACAGGCCTTCACGCTCCGGGTTCCACTAATCGATGGGCACGGAAACTTCGGCTCGCTAGACGACGGACCTGCCGCAGCGAGGTACACCGAGGCTCGGCTCGCTCAGGCGGCAATGGCAATGAACGAGGGTCTTGACGAAGATGTAGTCGACTTCAAGCCGAATTACGACGCCCAATTGACCGAGCCAGAAGTTCTACCCGCTGGCTTTCCTAACCTCCTCGTAAATGGTTCTGCCGGCATTGCAGTAGGTATGGCGACAAACATGCCACCTCACAACATGCGCGAGGTTGTAGCCGCTGCAAGACACCTTCTTGAAAACCCCGATGCAAGCCTGGCGCAACTCATGAGGCATGTTCCTGGGCCGGACCTGCCGACTGGGGGAATCATCGTAGGGCTCGATGGAATCAAGGAAGCCTTCGAAACCGGCCGCGGCGCCTTCAAAACACGCGCCAAGGTTTCGGTCGAGAGCGTCTCCCCGCGCAAGCTCGGGCTTGTCGTGACCGAACTCCCTTATCTGATCGGACCAGAGAAGGTCATCGAGAAAATCAAGGACGGCGTGAACAGCAAGAAATTGCAGGGCATTTCAGACGTCACCGACCTCACCGATCGCAGCAACGGGCTAAAACTAGTTATCGAACTCAAGACCGGTTTTGATCCTCAAGTGGTGCTTGATCTCCTCTACAGATTCACCCCGATGGAAGACTCTTTCAGCATCAACAACGTTGCCCTGGTTTCGGGCAGACCTCAGGTTCTTGGGTTGAAAGCCTTGCTCGAGGTTTACCTAGAGCACCGCATCGATGTCACTCGACGACGCTCGAAGAATCGACTGGGCAAGAGGCAGACGAGGCTTCACCTGGTCGAGGGTCTGCTCATTGCAATTCTTTCCATCGATGAGGTCATTCAAGTCATTAGGTCGAGCGATGAGGCCGATGACGCGCGAACCAAGCTGCGCCAGGTATTCGACCTCTCCGAGGAGCAGGCAGAATACATTCTCGAACTCCGCTTGCGCAGGTTGACGAAGTTCTCTCGCATCGAACTCGATGCCGAGGCTGAAAAACTCCGCTCAGAGATAGCAGAACTCGAGGCCATTCTGGCTGACGAATCGACGCTCAGATCGCTTGTTTCGAGCGAGATGGCAGAGGTGGCAAAGATCCACGGCGATGCACGTCGAACAGAACTGCGCAATGAGACTGATGATGCAAAGCCGATCTCGGCTGCCAAGGCGGCGGATGTCGACGCGGGGCTGGCAGACACTGAATGTGTAATCACCGTCACCGCGAGCGGACTCATCGCCCGTTCCACACTTAGCGCCGCATCACCAGCCGAATCAACGCGTAAGAAGCACGACGCCATCATGAAGCGAATCGCAACTTCGACCAGGAGTGATCTCGGCTTCGTACTCTCGGACGGCACTATGCACAGAATTCACGTCGGGGACATCCCGACCTGTGGTGAGGAATTCGATGCGGCTTCGGCCGTTAGCGTGACAGAGTTCCTTGGCCTCAAGGGTGAACGATTCGTGAATGTGTTCGACCTGGCAACTAATGGCGAGTTACTGCTGGGCACAAGAGACGGTGTGGTGAAGCGCGTTGCTGCTGACTACCCAACCAAGGACGAATTCGATCTGATCAGCCTCAAGGATGGTGACGAGGTGGTTGGAGCTGCGCAGGCCGAAACAGCTACTGAATGCGTATTCGTCAGCAGTGATTCGCAGCTCTTAAGATTCGACGCGATGACTCTCCGAGCTCAGGGACGCGCTGCGTCAGGTGTCGCCGGAATCAACCTGTCCCCCGAATCGAGGGTCGTCTTCTTTGGGGTGGCGATCGAGGGTGCTGAACTTTCGGTTATTACCGCAGCGAACTCGGCCCAGTCACTTGCCGGCACAGACGCCGGTAGCGTCAAAGTTTCTGCGCTGAGTGAGTTCCCGTCTAAGGGTCGAGCAACCGGCGGTGTTCGCTCTCACAAGTTCCTGCGCAACGAAGACCAGCTCTACTTCGCAGCTGTTGTCTCTACTGATGCTCTAGCAATGGCCACTGACGGCAAGCCAATAGAGCTACCAGCTAACGCAAAACGCGATGCAAGCGGAACCTCGCTTGGCGCGGTAATTGCGTCAGTTGGCGCTAGGTAGTTTTACTACGCGTCAATCTTGTCGGTGTCGAAGTCATCGGCTGAGTCGATTATGAAGTCTCTTCTTGGAGCAACTTCGTTACCCATCAAGAGTTCGAAAACCTTCTCGACTGCCTCGACATCGTCAACCGTAACCCTGCGCAGAACGCGGCGATCGCGATCCATGGTGGTTTCGGCAAGCTGGTCGGCATCCATCTCTCCGAGACCCTTGTAACGCTGGATTGGCTCTTGGTAGCGCTTACCTTCGGCCTTGAGCTTTGCAAGCAAAGTCTCTAACTCAGCCTGGGAATAGGTATAAATGGCCTCATTTGGCTTGCTGCCGTGGTTAATTACCATCACCCGGTGTAGTGGCGGAACCGCTGCAAAAACCCGCCCAGCCTCAACG
>JBILRS010000067.1:0-7339 GCA_044372535.1 Rhodoluna sp. | reverse complement strand
GTCGTTTTTATCACCCTCGACGATGGCTTTGGTTGCTCAGATTCGACCTTCTTCGACGAAGCTCAGAGTCGCTCGAGTCACATTCTGTTCAACAACCGACTGCTGGTGATCTCAGGAAAAACCAGACGCACCGGAGTCAACGGAGTTTCGATCATGGCCGAAAACGCCTGGGACGTTCGCGAACTATGGAATCAGTGGCAGGCGGCTAACCTAACCAAAAATCTCAGCAGTGCCTGACAAACCAACTCGGCTAGCCCCGGCAGCAACGAGAGCCTCAACCTGCTCCATCGTGCGAATTCCGCCCGAGGCCTTGACGCCGAGTCGATCCCCGACGGTTGCCCGCATTAGCGCGATGTTCTCTACGGTTGCTCCTTCTGGCGCGAACCCAGTCGAGGTCTTGACGAAGTCAGCACCGGCCGACTCCGACATTTCGCAAGCCTTCACGATCTGTTCCTTCGAGAGAAAAGCGGTCTCCAAGATGACCTTGATGCAGGCGGTGTCATTCACCGCACGAGCGGCATTCACGACCTGACGGATGTCGTCTTCAACGGCGACAAGATCACCCGAGAGCATCCAACCGATGTTGATCACCATGTCAACTTCATGAGCTCCGTTGCGCACAGCCTCAGCTGCCTCGAAAGCCTTCGAAGTCGTGTCGGTGGTTCCGTGCGGGAACCCAATCACGGTGCAAACCTTTACGTCTGAACCGGCAAGCAACTTCGAAGCCAGAGGCACATCGCTAGGACGAATGCAGTAGGCCGCGGTCTGGTACTGCAGTGCGATGGCAGCGCCATCCTTTACATCCTGAACGGTTGAGGTTGGCTTGAGTACGGAGTGGTCAATAAGCGAAATGAGGTTCATGGTTGAAGTCTACGAGTCAGTTTCAAAGTAATAAAAAAGCCTCCCGAATAGAGAGGCTTTTTCATTTGGTGGACCTGAGGGGATTTGAACCCCTGACCCCCTGCATGCCATGCAGGTGCGCTACCAGCTGCGCCACAGGCCCGAGAGTTGCCTAAGCAACTTGTCTAGATTACTACAAACTCTAGGTGGTTACCGCATCGAGATGCACGACTGGGCAGTCGCCGTAGAGGCGTTCGAGGGTGTAGTAAACACGCTCTTCTTCGTGCATGACGTGAACAACAATGTCGCCAAAATCAAGCAAAATCCAACGGGCTAGCGACTTGCCCTCGCGACGAAGTGCCTTCACGCCGATTTCGAGCATCTTCTCCTCAACGCCATCAGCGATACCGGCTACCTGACGTTCGGTGCGGCCCGAAACCAGGATGCAGACATCATTAAGTGGTGTAATGCTGGTCACATCGAAGCCAACAATGTTCTCGGCAATCTTGTCTGATGCGGCTTCGGCTGCCAGATTGGCGAGTTTGATGGCTTGAGCGGATGCGGTCATTTGAGTCCTTTTTAGAATTTCAGAGCACCGAGCCAGAAGGCTGCGATGAGTAGTGCACCGACGGTCACCATCAGAATCGAGGCAACACCGAGGAGAACAGATTGCGACTCTCCCCTGCGGTTCTTGATCGGTAGAACGCTTTCACGAGCGCGTGAATTCATTACTCCACTTGCTCGGACCGGAGCAATCGACGAAACGTAGTTCTCGGCAAAGTCTCCGGCTAGAGAAGAATCCGCTTCGCCTCCCTCCGGCAACTGCACGATGGCTATGCCTCCAGTCGTCGGCAGAACAGGCAACTCGATGGAACCGGTCAAGACGATTTCACCAGCGTCGGTAATGATCGAACCGGCGGCTAGTGGGTCGAGCGGCTGAATGACGATTGTGTTGGTCTGAGGCTCTTTGAAAAGATTTGGCGAGTTTTCAAACTCGAACTCAACCTCTTCTTCGGCTTGGTCAGACTCTTCTTGATCCACAGCTTGTTCGATGATCTGACCGAACTCCGCCGGGACCTCCACAGGAGGTGTTGGTTCAGAGAAAGAAAACGTGAATGGGGACTCGATTTCTGGTGCTTGTTCAAGATCAGGCTCAGGCTCAGGGTTCGCCAACGCTACAGCAGCAGCGGGCTCGGGAGAAAGTGCCCCGGGTGCGATAGTGCCTTGAGCACTAGTAGCGCTCTCGAAGTCTTCGTTCATCGCGAGCCAAAGCTCGTAGTCTTCGTCGCGACTCAAGAGTTCACCCCCGAATACAGATCGTGTTTGGCGATGTATTGAACCACGCCATCGGGAACTAGGTACCAAACAGGCTTTAGGTTTGCGACCCTGGCGCGCACATCTGTGCTGCTGATCGATAGAGCCGGGATTTCAAGTGTTTCAATCGCTCCAGATGGGGCGTCGGGAATCTCGAGTTTGTGACCTGGGCGACTAACCGCGATGAAATGGGCAAGCTCCCATATCTTGTCGACGTCTTTCCAGGCAAGTATTTGAGCAACGGCGTCTGCCCCGGTGATGAAGAACAGCTCGGCTTCCGGATACGCGGCCTTGATGTCTTGCAAAGTATCAATTGTGTAGGTCGGGCCTTCGCGATCGATGTCGACGCGGCTGACTTTGAAGCGTGGGTTTGAAGCAGTTGCAATCACCGACATGAGATAGCGGTGCTCACCTTCGGTTACTGTGCCTTTTTGCCAAGGTTGACCGGTTGGCACGAAGATTACTTCGTCAAGTTTGAATACCGCTGCGACTTCGCTTGCAGCGACCAAGTGGCCGTGGTGGATTGGGTCGAAGGTGCCACCCATTACCCCTAGGCGATACTTTGGCATGGAAAGTTACCGCAATTGCGGTTTAGTGGTTGCCCTTGTTGTGCTGGCTGCCCTTGTCGACACGACGGTTTGCAACATCGCGAAAAGACCAAGTGATCAAGCCCAAGAGAACGAATACGGCAAAGCCAATCAGCCCGAATACGAATTCTGGACACGGGTAGGACACCTCTGAGGCGTTGGCAAGAATGTTCGACATGTTTCTCCTTATTGCTTCAAGAATAGCCTAGGCGCGGGTTTGACCCGCTCCTCTGACAATCCATTTAGTGCTGGTTAGTTCTTGCAGACCCATCGGGCCGCGGGCGTGAAGTTTCTGGGTTGAGATACCAACCTCGGCACCAAAACCGAACTCTCCACCGTCGGTGAATCGGGTTGCGGCGTTGACCATGACAACTGCTGAATCAACTTCGGCCAAGAAACGCTCGGCGCTCTCCTCGTTTTCGGTCACGATCGACTCAGTGTGATGGGTTGAGTGCGCCTTGATGTGCTCAAGAGCCTCGTCAATTCCCGAGACGACTTTGACAGAGAGTTCAAGCGAAAGGTATTCGGTGTCCCAGTCGGCCTCGGTTGTTGGGACTACTTTCTTACCAGCGCTTTGGGTGGCCTCGTCGCCGTGCACGATCACGCCGGCTTCGTCGAGTCGATCCAGGATCGTCGGAAGCATCGTCTTGACTAGCGATTCATGCACCAGCAGCGTCTCGAGTGAGTTGCATACCGACGGACGCTGAATCTTCGAATTGAGAACGATTTCCGTCGCCCAATCTGCACGAGCGCTCTCATCTAAATAGACATGGACAATGCCGTCACCAGTTTCGATGACCGGAACTTTCGCCTCTTCAACAACGGTTTTGATCAGGTTGGCGCTGCCTCTTGGGATCAGCACATCAATAAGCCCGCGAGCTTGCATCATCTCAACGGCCCCTGCGCGACCGAAATCGTCCACGGTCTGAATCGCATCTGCTGGGAGACCCACGCTCTCCATGGCGTCTCGTAGCAGTTGAACCAAGACAGCGTTGGTGTGCTCGGCGGCTGATCCACCCCGAAGAACAATCGCGTTTCCGGTTTTGATTGCGAGCACAGCGATGTCAATCGTGACGTTCGGGCGGGCCTCGTAGATAACGCCAATCACACCAAACGGAACCCGCACCTTTGAAAGCTTGAGACCGTTGGGTAGGGATTTACCTTCAACGAGCTGACCCACTGGATCCTCAAGCGAGACAATTTGCGCAACGGCGTCGGCAAGTGCTCGAATTCTTGACTCGTTGAGCATCAAGCGATCTTGAAGACCCTCGGCCAATCCCTCGGCTATGCCGCGTTCCAGATCACGCTGATTTGCCTTGATGATTTCGTCTGAACGAATCGGCAGGAGTCGAGAAATGGCTTGAAGGGCTTCATTTTTCGCCTGTGTATTTGCCTGCCCGAGCGCGAACGAAGCAGCCTTAGCGAGACGAATCTTGTCGGTTGCGGTGCCCATCAGCCAACCTTACTTTCAAACCAGGTGCCTACGGCAGAGCCAGCTAGCGCTTCGGCCACGAGGTCGGCGCTGGTTAGCAGCACGGGTATACCTTTTGCGTTGGCGAGTTTGGCGGCCGAAACCTTTGTTACTGCTCCCCCGGTACCGACACTTGAGCTAGAACCGCCGATGTCAATTGTCGACAGGTCGTCATCGAATTCGACGCTGTCGATCTTTACCGCTCCGGCGACGCTCGGCGGGGCTGTGTAGAGGGCGTCAACGTCACTGAGCAAAATGAGTGCGTCGGCCCCAACTAGGACGGCGACTAGAGCGGCGAGGCGGTCGTTGTCACCGAATCGGATTTCTGCGGTAGCGACGGTGTCGTTTTCGTTGACAATCGGAAGAACTTTGAGCTCGAGCAAGCGTTCCATCGCGCGTTTGGCGTTGGTGCGAGTCTCTTCGCCCTCAAGGTCGTCTGCTGTCAGAAGCACCTGCCCGGCAACTATGCCGAAACCGTCAAGACTGGCCTGGTATCGAGCGATCAATCGACTTTGACCAACAGAGGCGAGGGCCTGAGAGGTTGCCAAGTCTTCTGGTTTCGCCTCGATGTTCAAAAGTGGCATGCCGGTAGCAATTGCTCCGGAGGTGACGAGAATTACCTGGGTTCCGTTGGCGTGAGACTTGGCCAGCGCAGCAACGAGAGGACCCAGCTTTGAACCTGCGCCGCTAATTGAAGAAGAACCAACCTTCACGACAACGCGACGAGCGGAGCCGATTTCGTTTCGATTCTGAATCATTTAGACACCGTCCTCGATTTCTGCTTCCACCGACCAAACGCCGGCTTTTCGTTCTACTTCATCTTCCGCACGAGCGGCAGCCTTGGCGTCCATGCGTTCCTTGTAGCTCGCGCGACGATCGCTAGTGGTTCGGCGTTCGTTGGTGTCTAGGCGTGCGTCGTAGCCTCGAGGGCCAGCGATTAGCTCACCCGCTGAAGCGATGGTCGGCTCCCAGTCAAAGACCACGGCGTTTTCGCTTGCGCCAATAACCACCGTTGAACCGGCAATTGCGCCGGCCTTGAAGAGTTCGTCTTCGATACCGATTTTGGCCAGGCGGTCGGCAAGGTAGCCAACAGCTTCTTCGTTGCCAAACATGGTTTGAGCAACCCAGCGCTCTGGCTTTACGCCGATAACTCGGAAGATCTTTTGTTCGCCCCACATCTCGGCGCGAATCTCGAAACTGTTCTCTTCACGTTTCTTCTGCATCAACTGCACCTTCGGGCGAGCCGGAACCTGCTCGAGCGATTTGCGGTGTTCAGAGACCAGTTGACCCAGGGCGAAGTTGAGCTCTCGCAAGCCTTCGTGGCTGACCGCAGAGATCTCGAACACGCGGTAGCCGCGAGCTTCAAAGTCTGGGCGAACGAACTCGGCGAGCTCCCTACCATCTGGAACATCGATCTTGTTCAAAGCGATTAGTTGAGGGCGTTCGGTCAGCGGCAACTGACCTTCTGGCACCTCGTACTCGTTTAGTTCGTGAAGGATCTTGTCTAGGTCGCTGATTGGGTCGCGGCCGGGCTCAAGAGTTGCGCAGTCGATCACGTGCAAGAGAGCAGCGCAGCGTTCAACGTGGCGGAGGAATTCGAGTCCGAGGCCCTTGCCCTTGCTAGCGCCCTCAATAAGACCAGGGACGTCGGCAATAGTGAAGCGAGTGTCGCCAGCTTCGACCACACCGAGGTTCGGGTGCAGCGTGGTGAACGGGTAGTCGGCAATCTTCGGACGCGCCGCCGAAAGCGCAGCAATAAGGCTAGATTTTCCGGCGCTTGGGTAGCCAACGAGAGCCACATCGGCAACGGTCTTGAGTTCTAGGACTACCTCGCCGGCCCAGCCAGGAACCCCGAGAAGCGCGAAACCAGGAGCCTTGCGCTTCGAACTCGCGAGTGCAGCGTTACCAAGCCCGCCCATGCCGCCTTCAGCAACAACGAGCTCCATGCCTGCCTCATCGAGGTCAGCAACAAATTTGCCGGTTGGAGTCTTTACGACTGTTCCCACTGGAACAGGGAGTATGACATCGGCTCCGTGAGCGCCGTTTCTGAAGTCTCCCGCACCATCAGCCCCATCGCCACCGGCGCGGTATGAGCGGAAGTGGTAGTCGAGCAAAGTCGTGACGCTTGGGTCGGCATACAGCGTGATTGAGCCGCCCTTGCCGCCGTCGGCACCATCTGGGCCGGCTAGTGGCTTGAACTTTTCACGCTTTACTGAGGCGCAGCCGTCGCCGCCGTTACCTGCGCGCAGATGAAGAGTCACCTGATCAACGAAAGTGATCATCTGAACCTCCTCCTACCTTTGAAAACAGTGAAAGGCGAGCCCTCAGGCTCGCCTCCCACGGAAAGTTGTTGAACTTAGGCTGCAACCACGTTTACGACGCGGCGTCCACCCTTGGTTCCGAACTCGACTGCGCCTGCTGCAAGAGCAAACAGAGTGTCGTCCTTTCCACGGCCGACGTTTACGCCGGGGTGAAAGTGAGTGCCACGCTGACGGACGATGATCTCGCCTGCGTTGACGACCTGGCCGCCGTAGCGCTTGACGCCAAGGCGCTGAGCGTTTGAGTCGCGACCGTTTCTTGTGGAGCTAACACCTTTTTTGGATGCCATTTTTGGTCAGTCCTTTACTTGATCTCGGTGACCTGTACGCGGGTCAGTTCTGCGCGGAAGCCCAGACGACGCTTGTAGCCAGTCTTGTTCTTGTAGTGCTGGATCAGAATTTTAGGGCCACGAAGGTCGCCTAGCACCTGAGCGGTCACCTTTACCTTGGCTAGAGCCTTGGAATCGGTGGTGACCTTGTCGCCATCAACTAGCAACAGAGCCGGAAGCTCGATGTTGCCGTTGGCGTCGGCCTTGATACGGTCAAGCGTCACGATGGTGCCTACTGACACCTTCTCTTGACGGCCGCCGGCCTTAACTACTGCGTAAACCACGGTTTTACCCTTTGTTCATGGATTTGTTTGGCCCGCGAGATGGCGAGCAACAAGGCTCAACTCTACCCTGTTACCACCGCTTGGGTCAAACGAATCGCTATTCGTTTTCGTCTGGTGCTACTGAAACTTCGCTGGTCACTCGTCGAGACTTGCGTCTCCCCTGACCTGTTGCTGTTGGCTCTGGCAGTGATTCGGT
>JBILRS010000011.1:0-26152 GCA_044372535.1 Rhodoluna sp. | reverse complement strand
CGATCGAGTGCCTCGTCGATGGTGGCAGCTGTGATTTCCTTCTCGTCTTGGCGAGCGGTTAGCAGGGCTGCTTCGTTGAGCACGTTGGCTAGGTCGGCACCGGTGAAGCCAGGGGTGCGTCTTGCAACAAGCGATAAGTCGACGTCTTTGCCCATCGGCTTGCCCTTGGCGTGAACCGAGAGAATCTGCTCGCGACCCTTTAGGTCTGGCGCGCTAACACCAATCTGGCGGTCGAAACGGCCTGGGCGAAGTAGTGCGGGGTCGAGCACGTCTGGGCGGTTTGTAGCCGCAATCAAGATGACGTTGGTTCGAGTGTCGAAGCCGTCCATCTCGACCAAGAGCTGGTTGAGGGTCTGCTCGCGCTCGTCGTTGCCGCCACCGATGCCGGTGCCGCGCTGGCGACCAACTGCATCGATTTCGTCAACGAAGATGATCGCTGGAGCGCTGGCCTTGGCCTGGGTGAAAAGGTCACGGACTCGCGAGGCACCCACACCGACGAACATCTCGACAAAGTCAGAACCCGAAATGCTGAAGAACGGCACGCCAGCCTCGCCGGCGACTGCCTTGGCGACCAGGGTCTTACCGGTTCCCGGAGGGCCGTAAAGAAGAACACCGCGAGGAATCTTGGCACCAACGGCCAAGAACTTCTCGGGGTTCTTCAAGAAATCTTTGATCTCTTCGAGTTCTTCAATCGCTTCGTCAACACCGGCGACGTCTGCGAAGGTCACGTTGCTGGTCTCTTTGCTAACCAGCTTTGCGCGCGACTTGCCGAAGTTCATGACTCCGCCACCGCCGCCAGAACCGCGGCTGAGAATGAACCAGAAGATCAGACCGATGAGAATAAAAGGTAGAAGCGAACCGAGTAGCGCTACGAACCAAGGCGAACTCGGGTCTGAGTCGTTGTAGCCCTTGTCGAGCTTGGCATCGGCGATTGCCTGGGTTACAGCTGTGCCACGAGCCGATGCGAAGAAGAACTGCAGGTTCTTGGTCTTGTATTTGGCATCAACGCTCGCAAGAGTCAGGTCAACGCGCTGTTCGCCATCGAAGACGACGGCTTTCGAGACCTCGCCAGACTTGAGCAGGCTTAGGCCGTAGGAGGTGTCAACCTTCTCGAAGGTAGCCGAGCCACCGTTTAGGGAGAAGCCGATAAACATGGCGGCGAGGGCGGCCAAGATCCAGACCATAGGTCCGCGGAGTATGCGCTTGAAATTCATATTGACTTAAGACTACCCGCAAGGGGCGACACGAAAAAGGGCTGTTCGCCCTAGGAGTAGACGGCCGGAGCGAGGATCGCTACCCCGCGAAGTGTGCGGTATCGCTCGGCATAGTCGAGCCCGTAACCAACCACGAATTCGTTGGGGATATCGAAGCCGACCTGAGCCACATCAACACTGACTTTTGCCGCGTCAGGCTTGCGAAGCAGGGCAACGATTTCGACCGAGGCAGCGCCGCGAGCCCTTAGGTTTGAAACCAACCAAGAGAGGGTTAGCCCGGAGTCGATGATGTCTTCGACGATCAGAATGTGACGACCGAGGATGTCGGCGTCCAAGTCTTTGAGGATTCGAACCACACCCGAAGACTGGGTTCCGGAGCCGTATGAAGACACAGCCATCCAGTCCATCTGCACCGGGATCTGGATTGCCCGCGAAAGGTCTGCCATGAACATCACGGCACCCTTCAAAACACCAACAAGAACGAGGTCTTTTCCGGCATAGTTTTTGTCGATCTCGGCAGCGAGTTCGGCGATGCGCTTATCAATTTGTTCTGCGGTGACTAGCACCTCGGTGATTTCACCGGCAACCTTTTCGAGGTCCACTTAGCAGGCTCCTGGCTTGAGAGTTTTGGTGGTTTTTAGTTCAAGCTGTTCGCTCTTGCGTACTACTCTAACCCCTGGCAGGGTGAGCTCTTTCTGTCCGTGCCAGTCGACGATGAGTTCGTTTACGGCAAGAACATGGACGCGCTGTGGCTGGCCCTGCAAAACCTCGAGCGCGTGTTTGATCACCCTAAAACGAATCGCCGGCTGGAGTTCTTCGAGGTAAGTGACGGGCAAGGTTAGCGAGGTAGGGCCACTCTTCACCATTGAGTGGTATTCGGCGAGCGCGACCTCTTCTAGGTAATCGGCGTCTTCGCGAAGTTGCTCAGCGGTTCGGGCCAGAGCCTCCGCGACGCCGGGGCCAAGCTCCTCCTCGAGCACCGGCAGCACGGTTTCGCGAACTCGCACGCGAGTGAACTTTTCGCTCTTGTTGTGCGGGTCGTGCCAGGGGTCTAGGTCGGCACTCGCCTCGAGCGTGACTGCCCGCGAAATACCGAGCAGCGGGCGCAGGTACCGGCCGTTGGCTGAAGCCATGCCGCTCAAACTCCTCGCGCCAGAACCGCGGGCCAAGCCGAGCAGCACGCTTTCGGCCTGATCGTTCAGGGTGTGCCCGAGCAGCACAAAGCGCGCATCGAGTTCGTTGGCGAGTTCATCGAGAGCGTGATACCTGGCCTCGCGGGCGGCCGCTTCGTTGGTGCCGGCGACGTCCACGCGCTTCACATAAACGTGACCAAAGCCGAGTTTCTTCAAGGTCTCGGCGGTCTTCTCGGCCACTTCACCTGAGACGGACTGAAGTTGATGATCGACAATCACCGCGGCAATTCGCAACCCGAGCTTTGGGCCCTCAAACGCGAAACCGACCGCGAGAGCCATCGAGTCTGGGCCTCCCGAAACCGCAACCAGCACCAGGTCGTTTTCTTTGGCGCCGGCGAGCGCCTCACGAACAGCGCGACGGACCTCGGCAACTGCTGGTGTAAGTCTCGGTCGCATCGACATCCTTGGGTAATCTTGTACCAACAAGCCTATTGAGGAGACACAGTGTCGCACGACGTCGTAATTGAGATTCCACGCGGAAGCCGCAACAAGTTTGAAGTTGACCACACCACCGGACGCGTTCACCTAGACCGCGTGCTTTTCACCCCGTTCGTGTACCCGGTCGACTACGGCTACTTCGACAACACCCTCGGTGGCGATGGCGACCCGCTAGACGCACTAGTGCTTCTCGAGTACCCGGTCTACCCTGGCGTTGTTGTGAACGTTCGCACCGTTGGCGTGCTCGAGATGGAAGACGACGGCGGCATCGACGAGAAGCTCGTCTGCGTGCTAACCAAGGACCCTCGCTGGCAGCACATTCAGGACATCAACGACGTGCCAGACCAGATCAAGAACGAACTGCGCCACTTCTTCGAACACTACAAAGACCTAGAGCCAGGCAAGTGGGTCAAGGTTGGCGAGTGGAAGGGCCGCGATGTGGCCGAGCGTCTAATCGCTGAATCAATCGAACGCTTCAAGACCGAAGGTCACTAAGCCCTAAGCGCTTGGTCGCCCCGCGTAGCGGAACAGCTTCCAGCCGCGACGAACCTCAACTATGCGCACTGTTGCCGCAGGGTTCGGAGCTTCAAGCATCAGGTTGTTGCCAAGGTAAATAACGACGTGCTCTTTGTCGCCGTCAAAGCCGGGTTCACCCGAGTACCACAGCAGGTCGCCGCGCTTGGCGTCTTTGAGCGGAACCAGTTTCTTCTGACGCGCCATCTCTCTGAACTGGTTAGTTGCCGAGTGGGTGCCGATGTAAATGCCGGCTACGGCGTAAGAAGCCTTGGTGATTCCCGAGCAGTCCCAGACGTTCGGGCCCATGCCGCCGAGAACGTAGCGCTCGCCAAGTTGCTTGCGGGCGAAGTCGATAGCCAACTCAACCTTCGCGCTGTTTGGGTCATCTACGTCGTAAAGCTCAGGTGCCGAAAGGTCGGCATCGCCCTGGTTCTGAGCCGCGATCGCCGCAAGCCCGGCAGCGCGCTCGGCAGCGAGCCTCGACGAAGTCCTCTGGAGAGTGGCTAGCTGAGCCACGAAGGTGTTCATGTTGCTCTTGTTTTCTTGGACCTTGGCAGTCAGGACGTTCGCTGCTTTCTGAGCCGAATCGTAGGCGGCCTTAGCAATCGCGGCTTCGGCGGCGAGTTCGGTCTTGGCAACCTTTAGCTGTGAGTTCAACGACTCGGCAAACTTCTGGGTTTGCACCGATCGCTGGTAGAGGGTGTCGCTGCTCTGGGCAACCCGCTCTTGGGCGCCGAGCTGGTAGAGCAGGTCGTCGGCTTCACCGGCGTTTAGCAAAAGGTTTAGCGAGGTGCCGGCCGAACCCTGGCGATACATCTGTGCCGCGATTAGGCCGAGTTGAAGCTTTGCCTCATTTGCCTGCTCATTTGCTGAGTCTGCTTGACCCTGGAGAATTTTGACTTTGGCTGAAATCTCGTCGACGCGCACCTGGGCCTGGTTGTAGATTTCGGCCTTCTTTTGAGCTACCGATTCGAGGGCCGCCTCTTCAATTGCCAACTCTCCGATGATTTTGTCGAGTCGTGAAATCAGAGCTTTTTTCTTAGCCACGTTGTTCTTGGCTGCCTCGACCTCTGCCCAGCTCGGAAAATCGTTGGGGACGGCCCAGGATTGGGAGGCAAAAAGTCCGGTTGACATCAAGGCCAGCGCAACAAATAGCGCTGCAAAGCGAATCCTGATCCGTGAAGTCATAGTCCTAGTTAACCCTGAGGTTGCTAAAACACCAAGGAAGCAAGTAATCTTGGCTCTTGGTGCTATGAAGTATCACACTTTGTAGGCCCCATCGTTTAGTGGCCTAGGACACCGCCCTTTCACGGCGGCAGCACGGGTTCGAATCCCGTTGGGGTCACCAAGGTGATGGTTTTATAGCAACAAGGTCCTGTAGCGCAGTTGGTTAGCGCGCCGCCCTGTCACGGCGGAGGTCGCGGGTTCAAGTCCCGTCAGGATCGCAAGGCAACGAAAGTTGTCGATGGCTCTGTAGCTCAGTTGGTAGAGCGAACGACTGAAAATCGTTAGGTCCGCGGATCGATGCCGCGCGGAGCCACGAAAAGTCCCGAATATCGCGTTCGGGACTTTTCTACTTAAGTAGAAAGTAAGTTTTTAGCATGACTAAAACACGCAACCGCTGGATAGGCCTCGTCTTCATCTCGATGGCCATCTCGCTCGTAATCATTGACGGCACGATCGTCAACACAATCTTCCCGGCTGTCATTGAAGCGCTGGGGCTAACCTCGACTCAGATCCAGTGGGTTCAGGAAAGCTACATTCTCGTCTTCGCTTCACTGCTATTGGTCTGGGGTTCGCTCGCCGACCGAGTGGGTCGCAAGCGCCTGCTAATCATCGGTATCGCAATCTTCGTAGCCGCCTCGGTATGGGCTGGTTACTCAACCAGCGCCGACTCAATGATCCTGGCCCGCGTGCTGCAGGGCGTCGGTGGCTCAATGGTTCTGCCGACCACCCTCTCTTTGGTGAACGCAAACTTTCAGGGCAAAGAGCGCGGAATCGCCTTCGCCGTTTGGGGCGCAACCATCGGTGGAATGGTCGCCGTTGGGCCTGTGCTCGGCGGTTGGCTTGCTACCAGCTTCGGCGAGGACGGCTGGCGTCTAGCGTTCAACATCAACCTCCCACTGGGAATCCTGGTCATCGCCGGCCTAGCTTGGTGGGTTGCCGAGTCTAAGCAAGAACAGCGCGAGGGTGGCATCGACTATGTCGGAGCCGGCATCTCGGTCATCATGTTCCTAACTCTCGTCTTCGGCCTCATCGAAGGTCGCGTCTACGGCTGGTGGGAGGTCAACAAGAACCAGTTCGCCATCGGTGACTTCAAGTGGCCGACCGAGGGAATCTCGGTCATCCCCGTTTCGCTCGCAATCTCGGCGGTCTCGTTCGTTCTGTTCGTGCTTTGGGAGAGACGTCGTGAGCGCGCTCACAAGAACGTGATTCTGGACCTCGACCTCTTCAAGATTCGCTCGTTCCGTAACGGTTCGATCGCCGCACTGATCATCTCGATGGGTGAGTTTGGAATCCTGTTCGCGATTCCACTGTGGTTGCAGAGCGTCCAAGGGCTAAGCCCAATCGACTCAGGTTTGGTTCTGCTCTGGCTCGCCGGTGGTGCTTTTATCGCATCCGGTATCTCTGGAGGTCTGAGCGGAAAGATCAAGCCGGTCACGGCTGTTCGTGCTGGTGCGGTTCTCGAGACCATCGCAGTAGCCGGTATCGCAATCGTTGCAACACCAGACGCCACCTGGGTGAGCTTCGCACCGTTCCTACTGCTCTACGGTTTGGGAATCGGTCTCGCGACAGCACAGCTAACCGGCGTGATCATGATCGACGTACCGATGGAGAAAAACGGTCAGGGTTCGGGCTCACAGAGCACCGTGCGCCAGATCGGTTCGGCTCTGGGCATCGCGGTTCTCGGAACCTTCCTGTTCAGCATCACAACCTCGAGCGTGGACGCAAACTTGGCGAAGGTCAGCACCCCGCCAAACGGCTTCTACCTACCGGTTGACCCGGCAAATCCGATGGGTGACAAGATCCCCCTAACCGAGGCGGTAGTCGACTCGGCAGGTGGTGTGATTCCTGCGCTAGAACCGATCTTCGGCAAGGAAGTAAAGGCCGCAGCATCAGACGGCTTCACCTCTGGCGTGAGCGGTGCAGCCTGGGCGGCCGCAGCATTCTTGGCTCTAGGTGCGGTATCAACTATCGGGCTCGGCTCGGCAGCAGACCGAAAGAAGAAGGCAAAAACCAAGGTCTAAAGGTTGTTTTCAGACCAAACTCGAATGGCTTCGCCGATAAAGTCGGCGAGGCCATTCGCCTTTTTGTCATAGAACTCGGTGAAGCGCGGATCCTGCCCATACATCTGACCCAGGCCGATGTACTGCTCGCGGTTCGGAGTCCAGAACAGGCAGATCCAGTCGTAGTGCGATGCAATAAGTAGTTGCACAAGCTCATCGTTTGCAGGTGCGCCCGAGGTGAAGAGTTCGGCCAGTTCGTCCCTAAGCCGCTCCCCGCGATCGACGGCTGCGGCTTGCTCGGCATCGGAAAGCAGACCAAAACGCTTCACCGAGGCCTGGTATTCACTAGCCCAACGAGCCTCGGCTTCGCCAGCGTAGGGGTTCTCAATCACAGAAAGAGCATACCGATTCGAGGCTGTGTCGCTCGTTGTTCCATCCACAATCACGCTCGCCATAAGAAACGGTGCCGTTGCCCTGCTAAAATAACCGCAGGATTTCTCAAAACCCCAAACTGTTAAGGGGGCTCGCCATGGGGCGTGGTCGTCAAAAAGCAAAGCACACCAAGGTGGCACGCGAGCTGAAGTACTTCAGCCCAAACACCGACTTAACCGCACTCGAGAAAGAGCTTGCGGTTGCCTCGACAAACCCGACTGAACCTGACTACGAAGACAAGTGGGCCGATCTCTACGAAGATGAGATCGACACCGAAGAGAATGTCGAAGAAGGTAGCGCCGCAGCAGGCGAAGCCGAGGACGACGTCGACCCAGTAGTAGCGGACGAAGAAGAGAACTAAAGAAGCCCAGCCGCAGCGGCTCGGCTAACGAGCTCTGCCCGGTTGTGAGCGTTCAACTTCTTTGAAGCGTTCTGCAGGTGAAACTTCACCGTGCTTTCGCTGATGAAGAGCTCTTGAGCAATCTGCTTATTAGGCAAGCCCTTAGCCACCAGACGAATAACCCCAAGCTCACGGTCGCTCAAGTGCTCGGTCTGACCTCGCGTCGAGCCGAGGCCCTTAGAAACCATTGCTCCAACATTTCGGCCAAGAACTGTTTCGCCATTTTGCACCGCGAGCACCGCCTTGCCGAGCTCGTCTGCCTTCACTTCGTCTTTGATCAAGTAGCCGGTCGCACCTCGGCGAAGAGATTCAAGAACGATGATTTCACTGGGAGTAGCTGCCAAAATCAGAATCTTGGTGGTCGGAAACCTTTCGGTGATTTCGTGGCAGAGCCGCAAGCCTGCAGTTGTGTCGTCACCTAGGTCGAGGTCGATCACTAGAACGTCGGGGCCGTGCTCGTCCACGGCATCCAAAGCGGCGTCGTAGGTGGTGGCTTCGGCCACAACGGCCACCCCGGCATTGCGTTCGAGGATGGCCCGGATTCCAACCCGGTTTATGACATTGCGATCAGCAACAACCACGCGGGTGGGCGCTAATGGGGCTCTTCGCCCCAGCGGAACATCTAGCCTCGCATCGGTGTTCATGCTCGCAGTTTAGAGCGCGCTTTGAAGTCTGCCTAGCCGTTTGGCTAGGTTGTTACCTATCCGTTAGTTTGTGCTTCGGCTAGTAGTGCCGCTGGGGTATGTTTTCACGTTTCGCATAGGAGTAGTTTCGCGATTGTCGCAGCATCGCAGAGTAGCGAGCCGACGAGAGGAACAGAAATGACCGTTTACGCACAACCAGGTCAAGCCGGCGCTCTAATGGACTACAAGCCGCGTTACGACCACTGGATCGGTGGAGAGTATGTAAAGCCCGCCTCCGGTCAATACTTCGAGAACGTCACTCCGGTTACCGGCCGTGTGTTCTGTGAAGTCGCTCGAGGCAATGCAGAAGACGTAGAGAAGGCACTAGACGCAGCTCACGCAGCGTTCAAGACCTGGCGTCACACCTCTGTCACTGAGCGAGCAAACATCCTGCTCAAGATCGCCGACCGCATGGAGGAGAACCTCGACAAGCTCGCGGTTGCCGAAACTTGGGAAAACGGCAAGCCAGTCCGCGAGACTCTCGCAGCTGACATGCCACTAGCTATCGACCACTTCCGTTACTTCGCAAGCGTGATTCGCGCCCAAGAGGGAAGCATTGGCGAGCTAGACAAGGACACCGTCGCTTACCACTTCCACGAGCCTCTGGGTGTTGTAGCCCAGATCATCCCTTGGAACTTCCCGATCCTGATGGCTGCCTGGAAGCTTGCTCCTGCAATTGCCGCTGGTAACTGCATCGTTCTGAAGCCTGCCGAGCAGACTCCGGTTTCGATTCACTACTGGATGTCGCTAGTAGCAGACCTACTGCCTGCTGGTGTTCTAAACATCGTGAACGGCTTTGGCGTCGAGGCGGGCAAGCCTTTGGCTCAGAGCCGCCGCGTGTCGAAGGTTGCCTTCACCGGTGAAACCACCACTGGCCGCCTGATCATGCAGTACGCAGCTGACAACATCATCCCGGTAACCCTAGAGCTTGGTGGTAAGTCGCCAAACATCTTCTTCAGGGACATCGCAGACCAGACCGACGCCTTCTACGACAAGTGCCTAGAGGGATTCAACATGTTTGCGCTGAACCAGGGTGAAGTTTGCACCTCGCCTTCGCGTGCACTAATCGACGCTCCGATCTACGACAAGTTCTTGGCTGATGCTCTAGAGCGCACCAAGCAGATCATCCAGGGCAACCCTCTTGACACCGCAACCATGCTTGGCGCACAGGCATCAAGCGAGCAGATGGAGAAGATCCTTTCGTACATCGAAATCGGCAAGCAGGAAGGCGCAAAGCTGCTAGTCGGCGGCAAGCGTGCCGACCTAGGCGGCGACCTCTCGGGCGGCTTCTACATCGAGCCAACCGTGTTTGAGGGCAAGAACTCGATGCGTATCTTCCAGGAAGAGATCTTTGGCCCGGTTCTTGCCGTTGCCAAGTTCGATGGCTGGGAAGACGCCATGGAGATCGCAAACGACACCATTTACGGCTTAGGCTCAGGCGTTTGGACTCGCAGCATCAACACCGCGTACCGCGCGGGTCGCGAGATTCAGGCCGGACGTGTCTGGACTAACTGCTACCACGCCTACCCAGCACACGCCGCGTTCGGTGGTTACAAGTCGTCTGGTATCGGTCGCGAAAACCACAAGATGATGCTCGACCACTACCAGCAGACCAAGAACCTCTTGATCAGCTACAGCGAGAGCAAGCTCGGTTTCTTCTAAACCGATGAACTAAGGGAGGGGTGGTCGAGTTCGCTCGGCCACCCTGAACTCTTAAGGAGTATTCTCAAACCATGAACGTCACCAGAGTCGAGTTCACACCGGCAGCCGAAGACATGCTGCGCAAGCTCTACCCGTTCCACAAGATGGGTTACATGTTCCACCAGTCCGGTGGCTGCTGCGATGGCTCCGCGCCGATGTGCTACGAGGCCGGAGAGTTTCGTGTCGGCGGCTCAGACGTGATGCTCGCCGAACTTCGCGTAGATGGCATCGAACAACCGATCAAGTTCTACATGTCGCTCGAACAGTTCGAGCTCTGGAAGCACACCCACCTGACCATCGACTGCATCCCCGGCCGAGGCGCGGGTTTCTCATTAGAAGCGCCAGAAGGATTCAGGTTTCACACCCGATCAAGAATTTTTACCGACGAAGAGTCGATGAACATGCCACCGGTTTACCTCGGCAGTGGAGAACTACTGACCGTATGAGCCGGCTAGGCGCACTGCGCCGCCGTCTGTGCCCTTAGCGCCCTGAACCCAGCCGTCTAGGTTCGAAGGCTGCTCGGCAATTTCGCCGAGCTTCCAGCCACCAACTGCGGCTGCAACTTCATCGGCTTTGTCGGCTGACACCACGAGTGCCTGGCCGAGGCCTAGGTTCCAGGTGCCCTCAACCGATTCGAGCGAGAAGCCGCCCCAGCCGGCCAACACACTGAAGACTTCGTTGGGTATCCATGATGAACGATCGACCTCTAGGGCCACGCCCTGAGGTAGCACGCGGGCTAGGTTGGCTGCGATGCCACCGCCGGTGATGTGACTCATCGAGTGCACTGAGGAGCCCAGTGAGCCCTCTAGTAGGTCGTTGAGGATTCCGGTGTAGAGGCGGGTTGGTTCGAGTAGGACTTCGCCGAGACTCTTGGAGCCGAACTCCGAGACGGTCTTGGTGTAGTCGAGCTTTGAGTCGGCAATGATCTTGCGAACCAGCGAGTAGCCGTTTGAGTGCAGGCCGCTCGAGGCCATGCCGATTACGACGTCACCAACCTGAACCTTGTGAGCGCCGAGAAGTTTGCTTGCCTCGACAACGCCGGTAGCGGCGCCTGCAACGTCGTATTCGTCTGGGCCGAGGAGCCCCGGGTGTTCGGCGGTTTCTCCACCAACTAGAGCAACACCCACCTGCTGACATGCTTCTGCAATACCGCGGACGATGTCGGCGATGCGCTGTGGAACGACTCGGCCGCAGGCGATGTAGTCGGTCATGAACAGGCTCTTTGCACCGACAACGACGATGTCGTCAACGACCATACCCACGAGGTCTTGGCCGATGGTGTCGTGCTTGTCGATCGCCTGAGCGATGGCGACCTTGGTGCCAACGCCGTCGGTCGAGGTTGCTAGTAACGGGCGTTCGTAGCTCTTCAAAAAGCTGACGTCCATCATGCCGGCGAAGCCGCCAATGCCGCCAACTACGAGCTCGTTATGGGTCGCTGCTACCGAGCGCTTCATGAGTTCGACGGCTAGGTCGCCGGCTTCGGTGTCAACGCCAGCCTTCGCGTAGGCGTTTTCGGTCACGCTTCGGCCTGCTTCAAGATCTGGTCAAGTTCGCTGTCTGGCCCAGGCTCGCATGCTGCCGAGCGCTCGAGCAGGTTCTTGCCGAGGCGATCTTCGGCTGGGAGCTCGATTGGGTACTTACCGGTGAAGCAGGCGGTGCAGAGCTCCGACTCCTTCTGGTCGGTGGCGGCAACCATGCCGTCCTTGCTCAGGTAGCCGAGGGTGTCGGCGTTGATCGACTTGCGAACGTCGTCAACCCCGATGCCGGTAGCAATGAGTTCAGCGCGAGTGGCGAAATCGATTCCGTAGAAGCAAGGCCAGGTGATCGGTGGTGACGAGATGCGAATGTGGATCTCGGCGGCTCCAGCTTCGCGCAGCATCTGCACGAGAGCGCGCTGGGTGTTGCCGCGAACGATCGAGTCGTCGACGACGATGATTCGCTTGCCACGAATGACCTCTTTGAGCGGGTTCAGTTTGAGGCGAATACCGCGCTGGCGGATGGTCTGTGACGGCTGAATGAATGTGCGTCCGACGTAGGCGTTCTTCACGAGTCCGTGGCCGAACGGAATGCCCGACTCTTGAGAGTAGCCAATGGCAGCCGGGGTTCCAGACTCGGGGGTCGGAATCACCAGGTCGGCTTCGACAGGGTATTCGCGAGCAAGCTGTCGACCCATCTCGACTCGGGCGTCATAGACGTTCTTGCCGTTGATCGAGGTGTCTGGGCGGGCGAGGTAAACGTATTCGAAGACGCAACCGGCACGTTTGGTTTCGGCAAAGCGAGTAGAGCGCAGGCCGTTCTCATCGATCGCAATCAGTTCACCGGGCTCAACTTCGCGCACAAATGAGGCGCCGACGATGTCGAGCGCTGCGGTTTCGGAGGCGACAACCCAGCCGCGCTCGAGCCGACCGAGCACGAGCGGGCGCACGCCCTGAGGGTCGCGTGCCGCATAGAGAGTGGTTTCGTCCATGAAGACTAGGCAGAACGCGCCTTTGACTTTGGGTAGTAGTTCGATAGCGGTTGCTTCGAGAGTGTGGTCTAGGTCGCCGGCCATAAGCGCGGTGAGCACGGCGGTGTCGGTTGTGTTGCCGCCGGTGATCTCGTTATTGTCTTGGTCTGGGTAACGCTCGGTCAGCATGTCCAAGAGGTCTGCGGTGTTGGTCAGGTTGCCGTTGTGGGCGAGGGCGACGGTGCCGGCCGAGGTGCGACCCAGGGTCGGCTGGGCGTTACGCCACGAGGACGAACCGGTGGTCGAGTATCGGTTGTGGCCAACCGCGATGTGACCGACCAGGCTTTCGAGTGAGCTTTCGCTGAACACCTGAGAGACCAGGCCCATGTCTTTGTAGACCAAAATCTTGTTGCCATCGGAGGTGGCGATACCGGCTGACTCTTGGCCTCGGTGCTGCAGTGCGTAGAGACCGAAGAAGGTGAGTTTGGCGACTTCTTCGCCCGGTGCCCAAACACCGAATACGCCACACTCGTCCTGAGGCCCTTTTTCGTCAGGGAGCAGGTCGTGATTTAGAAGGCCGTCGCCACGGATCAAAAGGGTAACCCCGTCTTTTGTTGGTGCGGTTTCGCTTAAAGTTTAGCGGCTGACCTCAGCCTTTACGACCTTAGCTTTTGCGCGAAACACGCGGTCGATAACGAGGGCGACGATGACCCCGAGGCCTAGACCCAAACCCGCACAGAACACGATGAGGTACCCAAGAATCGGCGCACCGGGAGCTTGAACTGAAATTGCATTCAAGACGAAACCGGTGATGATTCCGACTACCGTACCCAAAATGATGAAGGTCAGATACTTGGGTGCTTTGCGAATGCTGAGGTCTTGGGTTTTGGTCTTTGCCATAGGTTAATTGAACCTCATCAGAGGCAGCAGTTCAGCCAAATCGGCTCGAGTTCCCGAAGCGTGGATCCTGCCAGCTTCGACTGCATCGTTCCAGCTCAGCTCGCCGAAGGCCAAGGCCAACCAGGTTTCGGCGTCGAACTCGACCACGTTTGGTGGCGTACCTCGGCGGTGGGTCAACCCCTCGATGCACTGGACCGCGCCATATGGTGGCACGCGCACTTCAACCGCGTTGCCCGGGCGCAGGAACGTGAGTTCTTCGAGCAGGTAGCGCACCGCTGTCGCCTTCTCGGTTTCATCGCCCGCGCGAAACCGCTCGACGGCTTGACGGCCGTCCTCGGGTTTTATTTTTCTGCGGGGCACACACCTATTCTTCACGCTTAAACTTGCAGTAATGAAAATCTTGGTTTTGGGTTCGGGTGCCAGAGAGCACGCCATCGTGAAAGCGCTGCTGCGCACGGGCACGCCAAGAGCAAATGTTGTGGTCGCGCCCGGCAACGCTGGCATCGCAAGTGACGCGGCCTGTGACCCGAGCCTGAACATGCTCGAGCCTGCCGAAGTCACCGCTTACGCGCTTGCCGGCGGTTTTGAACTCGTTGTGATCGGCCCAGAAGCTCCGCTAATCGCGGGAGTTGCCGACCCGCTAAGAGCAGCTGGAATCGCGGTCTTCGGCCCATCGAAAGAAGCCGCAGCACTCGAGGGTTCAAAGTCTTTCGCCAAAGAGGTCATGGCCGCGGCCGGGGTGCCGACCGGCATGGCGCACGAGTGCGCAACTATCGAAGAGGTTGAGCGCGCGATCGATCAGTTTGGTGCTCCATACGTGGTCAAAGCAGACGGCCTTGCCGCCGGCAAAGGCGTGATAGTCACGAGCGACCGCGTTGCCGCACTCGAGCACGCACAGAAGTTCATTCACCAGGGCGTGCTGGTCGAGGAGTTTTTAGAAGGCCAAGAGGTCAGCCTGTTCTTCTTGAGCGATGGAAAGACTGTGATGCCGCTGACCCCGGCTCAGGACTTCAAGCGCGCTTTCAACGACGATGCCGGGCCAAACACCGGCGGCATGGGTTCTTACAGCCCGCTCAACTGGTTGCCAGCGGGGTTTGTTGCCGAGGTGCAGTCACAGGTTGCCGAGCCGACCATTCGCGAACTCGCTCGCCTGGGCGCACCATTTATTGGCTTGCTGTACTGCGGGCTGATCGTGACCGACCGAGGAATTCGGGTCATCGAGTTCAACGCCCGCTTCGGCGACCCTGAGACTCAGGTCGTGCTTCGCCGCCTCAACTCTTCGCTCGAGGCCCTGCTGCACAAGAGCGCGACCGGTCACCTCGATTCACTTATCGAGCCAGAGTTCAGTGAGCACGTTGCGGTTGCGGTTGTTTTAGCCAGTGAGGGATACCCCGACACCTCGGCTCCCGACCGCGTGATTCGAGGCATTAGCGAGGCCGAAGCAATCGATGACGTAGAGGTTTGCGTCGCTGCCGCTCGAGAAGAAGACGGCGAACTCTACGCGAACGGCGGACGCGTGCTGAGTGTGGTCGCGATTGGCAAGACCTTCCACCACGCCCGCAAGCGCGCTTATCAAGGCATCCGCACGATCAGCCTCGAGGGTTCGCACCACCGCACCGACATCGCTCTAAAGGTTGACGAGCATGAGTAACCCAATCGCCATCGAGGGCTGGAAGCACGTTTACTCGGGCAAGGTTCGCGACCTCTACGAGAGCCTTGACCCAGCACTCGGGCACCTGATTCTGGTGGTTGCCAGCGACCGAGTGAGCGCATTCGACCACGTGCTTGAGCCTGAGATTCCAGGCAAGGGCGCTCACCTCACAACCCTCACCAACTGGTGGTTTGACCGCCTGGGTGTGCCAAACCACACCGACCACTCGGTTTCGGTACCTGCGGTCGTTGCCGGCCGAGCAACCGTTGCCAAAAAGCTTGAAATGTTCCCGATTGAATGTGTCGTTCGCGGCTACATCTCGGGATCTGGCTGGAAGGAATATCAGGAGAGCCAGACAGTCTGCGGTCTGCCGCTGCCGGCTGGCCTCACCTTTGGGGCAAAGTTGCCAGAGCCGATCTTCACTCCGGCGTTCAAGGCCGAGCTCGGTGAGCATGACGAGAACATCAGTTTTGAGCGAGTAGTCGAACTGATTGGCGAAGAGCACGCAATCGAACTTCGCGAGCTTTCGCTAACGATCTTTAACCGCGCGTCCGAGTTGGCCGAAAAGGCCGGTTTGATTCTGGCCGACACCAAGTTTGAGTTCGGCATCGATCCGGCAACGGGGGTCACAACTCTGGGCGACGAGGTGCTTACCCCGGACTCGAGCAGATTTTGGTCTAAGTCGTCTTGGGAGAGCGGGGATCGCAGAGACTCGTTCGATAAGCAGATCGTTCGAAACTGGCTGGCAGCGAACTGGAATCAAACCGGTGAGCCGCCCGTGCTGCCTTTAGAGATTGTTCAACAAACCTCGGCTAAGTACGCCGAACTGGTCGAGCGCCTTACGTCTGCTGTTGCTTGAGGTAGGCGACAATCGCGTTAGCGTGCCCGTGACCCATGCCGTGCTCTGCCTTTAGCCAGGCAACCTGCTCCATATGCTTCAGGTCGGTGTTTGCCGCGAGTAAATCCAACCAGTGCTGCATCGGCTTGCCGTAGGTCTTCTCGATCGAAGGAAAGTACGAGGCAGGGCCCTTTACTTTGTCGGTCAACGAGGCTCCTAGTAGCTGTTGTAGAAGCTGTAGCTTCCGGCGGCCACAGCAAAGATGATCACTGCAGCGATGATCCAAAATGCGGTAACAGACCACCCAATTGCGATACCCGCGATGGCCATTCCGCGGCCACCCTTGCCGGTCTTCTTGATGTTGCTAAGTGCAATGTGCCCGAGAATCGCTCCAACAAAAGAAAAGATACCTCCGGTGAAGAGCAAGGTGGCGAGCGAAACAATAAGCGAAGCAGTGGCTAGGCCTTCGGTTGGTGCGGTCGGCTGCTGGGCGTAAGCGTAGTTGCTAGCTGGCACCGGCTGTGGCGCGTACTGCGGCGCTGCCGATGGAGCCGATGAAGCCGATGGAGTGGCTGGAGTGCCACAGTTGGCGCAGAAGCTCGTTCCTGTCGCAAGTGCTGTTCCGCAGTTGGTGCAATGCATGGTTTCCCCTTTAAAAAGTCGTTGCTAAAAGATTAGCGAAAAATCGCTAGGACATCATCTCGCGAACCAGAGGGATCACCTTGGTTCCGTAGAGCTCGATTGATCTCATCAGCTGGCTGTGCGGCATCGGGCCGTTAGAGAACTTGAGATCAAAGCGAGAAGCGCCAACCGAAGTGAGCGCATGCGTGATCTTCTTGGCAACTGTCTCGACCGAGCCGGCATAAACCGATCCGTTCTCAACCTCGTTGAGAAAGTGGTCCTTGCCCATCGGGCCCCAGCCGCGCTCGCGACCGATTCGGCCAAAGCTTGAAAGGTAGTGAGGCCAAAGTTCTTCGGCGGCCTGTTCGTCGGTATCGGCAATGTGGCCCGGTGAGTGGATCGAGATCGGGTGAACCGGGTTTCCGTGAATCGCCATCTGCTCTTGGTAGAGCACCGAGTACGGGTAGAACCTCGCCGGGTCGCCACCGATGATCGCAAGCGCCAGCGGCAAGTTGAGGCGAGCTGCGCGAACCACTGATTCTGGGCTGCCGCCGACTCCAACTCGAATGCCCATTCGACCCCTATCGGTCTTCGGGTAAACCTCTTGGTTGTTTAGTGTCGGGGTGAATCGGCCCTGCCAGGTGACAGGCTTTTCTTCCCAGAGTTTGACCAAGAGTTCAAGCTTCTCCTCAAACAGCGCCGAGTAGTCGCCGAGGTTGTAACCGAAGAGCGGGAATGATTCGGTGAATGAGCCACGGCCGGCGGTGACTTCGGCACGTCCGTTTGATAGGGCGTCCAGGGTGGCGAAGCGCTGATAAACGCGGATCGGGTCTTCGCTCGAGAGCACGGTGACGCCGCTACCCAGGGTGATGTTCTTAGTTACGGTTGCGATGCCAGCCAGCACGGTGTCTGGTGCCGAAACGGCAAAGTCGTCGCGGTGGTGTTCGCCTACGTTGAATGAGTCGATGCCCAGCTCGTCGGCAGCCACTGCCTGAGCCACCACGTTTCTGAGCACTACGCCTGTTGACTGCGGCTTACCGCTGTCATCGACAGTCATATCGCCGAAGGTGTCAAGGCCGAATCTGAGTTTCGTTACATCCGTCATATGTTAAGTAAATACCCTCTTGACGGAGTTTGTTCCCAATTAGTAGCGAGTTAGCTTGCCAACTCCGTTAATCGCCGAGTAACGGATCCAGTCGACGCTCATCGAGGTCTGGGTCACGTTGTTTCCGATCACGTTGCCAACGAAGTTTCCACCCATTGCGATGTTCAAAATCAGGTACTGCTCGGCGTTGAATACCCACTGGTTCGCGCCAATGTCGGTCGATTTCATTTCGTGGAACTGGACGTCGTCAATAAACCAGGTGATCTTGTTTTCGACCCAGTCGACTCTGTAGGTGTGGTACTCCGAGAAGTTCGGCGTGATCTGCTTGGTGTTTCCGCGGTTGATGTAACCGGGTCCGTGCAGAGTACCCCAAATAGTGTTGGGCAGGTCACCCTTCATCTCGGCGATGTCGATTTCTCCGCACTGAGGCCATCCAACTGCTGGTTGGTTGGTGCCGAGCATCCAGATGGCTGGCCATTGGCCCTGGCCACCGCTCAACTTTGCACGAACCTCGATGCGGCCGTACTTGAACGCAACTTTGTCTTTGGTGATGAGTTTGGCGCTCTTCCAGGTGCAAGGGCCGTAGTAGCAAGAGAGATTATCGCCGGCAACGGTTCGCTTAGCCTCAAGAACCAGGTTGCCGAGACCGTCGGTCTTGGCTAACGAGGGAACGTAGAACTGGCGCTCATTGTTGCCCCAACCAGGGTTGCCCATTCCGCGACCATCACCGGCTGCGTAGCCCGTGGTTTGGTCCCAGTTAGCAGAGCTAGCCATGGTTCCGGCCGGCTCGTTGAATTCCTGCGACCACAGATAGGACGGCCCAACGACTGGCTTAGTGAGGCGAATCGTTTTGGTGCGCGAGGTCAGAGTCTTCTTGTTTGCAAACTTTAGGTACTCAACCGCGTAGAGAGTTAGACCCACGTCTTCGGCAAAGGTCTTCAGCGTGCGATCGGTACCGGTTGGAATCTTTTCTCTGCCTAGGTACCAAACGTACGTCCTGGTTGCCTTCAAATTCGTTACCGCAGGGGTGATCCGAGCAATTGTGCCGGGCGTGACAGCCGCAGGGATACTGGCGGCCTTCGTGATCCGTGGGGTCACAGCCCCAACTGCGCTAGCGCCAAGGAGTGATGAGAGGAGGAGGGCCGAAATAACAGCCGAAACTAGTTTGCGCAGCAAAATAACCTTTCGGATTTCGCTTCGCACAAAGCGTATATAAACAGCCTATGCCAATTAGAGTGAAGCAATGAAATCTAAAGCCTTGGCAACCTCAGTCGGCCTGGTAAGAATCGCAACCGGAGCCTCACTGCTATTCGCAATGATCTGGCAGATCACCGACCGAGTGGCCAACAACGTGTTCCGACCGGGTGAGTACTTCACCTACTTCACCATTGACTCGAGCATGGTTGCAGCCGTGGCAATGACGGTTGCCGGCGTCTGGGCGATTCAGGGCAAAGCAGAAACCCCGCTGCTAAACAAGGTGCGCCTTTCGGTCGCTTCATACGCGGTAGTTGTCGGTGTCGTTTACAACGCACTGCTTCGCGGCTTGCCTGGCGCGGCTGAAGACGGCGACTACGTGTGGCCGCAAACGCCAAACGAAATCTTGCACGTCTGGGCCCTATTGCTCATTTTCTTGGACTTCACCCTGACGACTGTCGCCAACCCGCCAAAATTCAAGCAGGTCTTCTGGGTTCTACTGTTCCCACTCGCCTGGGTTGTCTTCACGATTCTGCGAGGCATGGCAACGGGCTGGTGGCCTTACTGGTTCATCAACCCGACCGATGAGGGTGGTGTTACCGGAATGGTGACCTACATCTTCGGCATCTGTGCGTTCCTGATTGTTTCGGCTCTGGCAACCCTCGCTGTCACACGCGGGCTAAACAAGCTGCGCAAGTAATCTGCGGTAGCGCTTAGCTAAGCGCTCACCTTCGACTCGCTTTCGATCGTTCAATTCGGCGACGTCGTTCAAACACAGCGCGAGTATGCGTCCGCGTCTCAATAGCACCTGCACCATGCCGCCGACCGAAGTCACGTCGTTGATTGCAATGTACTTATAGGTTGAACCGCGAACAAGTTCGGCTCGACCCGAAGCCATAGCCGCCAGATTGTGAAGCCACTCGGGCAAAATGCCGGTCGGGGTGCGAAAGCGATCAGCGGTAACGGCTTCAAGTTCTTTCGGAAACGTTTGCCAGAGCTCGGCGAGCACGCTCTTGAGAAACGGGTGAGCTCCGTGTTCGATCTGGCCGGGGATGTTGGCCCAGCCTTTGGTGGCGGCGAGATCGACCGTGGCCCAGCGTGCGTTATAGATGACCTCGGCCTTCACCAGCTTGGATCGCTCTGGCAACGGCGTTGTGCTGTAGCGAAGGCGAACACCGTTCTCGGTGAACCAGGTCGCCGGCGTTGTCGGTGCGGCAACAAAGGTGTCGTCGTTTATGTAGAGAAAGCGCTCGGCAAGCCCAGGGATTCGGTGCAAGTTCGCGGTGAGCGCTCGCGAAGAATAAGTGGGCAGAAACTTCTTGTCGATAATCGCTTCGTGAAACACAAGTTCAACTTCGAAAGGCAGGTTTTGCAGCGCCGAGAGGTCTGGCTGCTGGTTGTCGGTGACTATGAAAACCTTGCGAATAAACGGAGCATTCTTAGCCAGCATGCGAATCGAAGTTTGGAGCTCACCGAACTCTCTGAACCGGCTGGCAACATTTGCGCCCGGCACGACAGGCGTCTTTGAAAACTCGGCCTTGCGCTGTTGCCAGGCTGGGTCGGAGTCATCGACCCAGAGGTAAACGGCGTCGATGTCGAAGGGTGAGGTTGTTGCCGGCTTGCGCCTCGGGTAGAACAAACGCCCAAGCGCTCCCGCAATCGGAACAACAGTTGCCTCGACGAATTCGGCCCTGGCAACAACGCCGACGACTTGGCTAAAGATTCTTCTGAGGCTGATCATTTCTCTGCACCGCCAAACAGCCTCTTCGCGGTTGCCCTTTGCTCGACTCGGGCGGCTTCTTCGTTCACAAACTCGACGGTATCAGCGGTCAGTTCGGCCTTAGCCTTCGGTACGTGTCCAAGTGCGGCCGAACTCAGTATGCGAACTACCTTGGCGGTTGCTCTGTCGCCAGGCAAAAGCAATGAGACCTTTTCGAAGTCGACGGCGCTCAGAATCTCAGGGTTTAGGCGCTCACCCGCTGCCGACAGGTTGAGCAACCCGACGCGCTCGAGCCCGGCGACCTGCTTGAGCACAGCGGCTGCTTCGTTTTGCTGCGAAGACGTGAGGTCGGCGACCAAAACCAGCTCGAACTTTGAATACTCTGCCCTGCGGTCGTGCTGCAGTGGTGGAGCGGCGAACGGCCTACCCGACGAAGCTCGCCCGAGCTTTGCTGAGAGGCGGCCGGCCTTGATCTGCTCGTGCCAGAAGTTGTACGAGTCAACGTAAAAGCGGCGAATTCCAGTGATGCCGCTTTGCGTGGACGCGTACCCGCCGCCGGTAAGTGATGAAGCGAGGAAGCGTGTGAAAGACAGCGGCCCTGCGCCGATAACTTTGACCGAGGACGCCCCGAACTTAGCCTCGATGCGCTCGTGAAACTCGGAGTCAGCCCCAAACAGGACTTCGTCCCAGTAGCCGATGGCTTCGGCGATTGGCTCGCGCCGAAACATCAACGACGAGATGTTTTGGCGAATGTAGAGCCCGTTGGCAACGGTCAAGAACTGAAGTGACTCGTGAGCAACCCGGATTCCTTGACTCAAAGTTGCCAGGAGCTTTGGTCGCGCAATCAGCGGGGCGGCCTGGAGTTCGAGTTTTTGCGGGTGCGACCAATCGTCGGCGTCATGCACGGTGACAAACTCGCCAGTCGCCTGTTCGAGCCCAATGTTTCTTGCTCGGTACGAACCGCCGTTGACTTTCTCTTCGATCAACTTGAATCGCTTGTCGGCGGCGGCAAACTTTTTCACGAGTTCGCGAGTGCCATCGGTCGATGCGTCATCGATGACTAGCACTTCGATGTTTCGGTAACTCTGAGCGGCCAAGCCGGCGAGCGCGGTGTGAATGAACTCTTCGCCGTTGAAGACCGGCACCAGCACCGAGATCTTGGGGCCGTCCATCTTTGCCGGAACCCGGGTGATCAGGGCGGGTAGGTCGTCGATGGTTAGCGGCTTAGTGCCCGAGTCGGTGCTCAGCGTTGCCAACCCGTGGAGCTCGAGCAAGCTGTTCAACCAGCTGATTTGCAGTTTGCGCTTGGCTTCTGCGCCAAAGAGTGTTTCAGGCAAGGTGAGCCCGATGTTTGCCCGCGCATAAAGGAGCTGGGTCTGGGTGGTGTTGCCAGCTAAGGCAGATAAGTGCCTTTCGAGAGCAGTCAACTGCTCGGAGTTCTTGGATTCGCGAGCCAGCTCAAGCAAAGCCGCTATGGCCTCCCTGCGCTGTTTCTTAGAGTGATTAGGGCCGTAAGCCAGTTCGATAAGCGAGGCGTTGCCCGAGTGAGAAGTTCTCAAAACCAAAGGCAACTGGCGCAGATTTCTCTCTGCGACTATGGCCTTTGCGACCGAGTAGAGGCCCAATTTCTTGATTGTGGCGAGGAGCTGTTGCTTGGCTGCCACAAGAACTCCTCTATGTCAGACCCCGGCTTTTTAGCTCGAAGCGCTAAAATTCAGTAATGGTTAATACTGTAATTATGGGTCAAGGTTACGTCGGTCTGCCACTAGCGCAGGGACTAGCCAACACTAAGGCTCAAGAACTAATTCTCGGCTTCGACGTTTTCGAACGCGTGGTGAACAACCTCAACGCCGGCAAGTCGCACATCGACGACATCTCCGACGCCGAGTTGGTAACCATGATCGACCAGGGCTACCGAGCAACCAACAACCCGGCCGACATCGCCCTCGCGAACACCGCGGTGATCTGCGTGCCGACCCCTCTCTACGAGACCGGCGAACCAGACCTCTCTTACGTAGTTTCAGCAACCCAGCTGATCGCTGACAACATGAGCCCCGGCACCCTCGTGATCCTCGAGTCGACCACCTACCCTGGCACCACCGAAGACTTGGTTCGCCCAATGCTCGAAAAGGGTGGCCGCGTGCTCGACAAGGACTTCTTCTTGGCCTTCTCGCCCGAGCGCATCGACCCGGGTAACAAGAACTTCAAGATCACCAACACCCCGAAGATCGTTGGTGGCTCGAGCGAAGAGTCAGCCAAGCGCGCACTCGCCTTCTACGAGCAGTTCATCGAGACCGTGGTTTCGGCAGTCGGTACCCGCGAAGCCGAAACCGCAAAGCTTCTAGAAAACACCTACCGTCACATCAACATCGCGTTGATCAACGAGATGGCGATGTTCTGCAACGAACTGGGCATCGACGTCTGGGAGGTTGTGCGTCTTGCATCGAGCAAGCCTTACGGCTTCCAGGCCTTCTACCCAGGCCCCGGCGTCGGTGGTCACTGCATCCCTGTTGACCCGAACTACCTTTCATACGAGGTCAAGCGCCGCCTCGGTCGCCCGTTCCGTTTCATCGAGATGGCAACCGACATCAACACCGGAATGCCCGCCTACGTTGTCGGTCGCATCCAGGACATCCTGAACGAGCACTCGAAGTCGCTTCGCGGTGCGAACGTTCTGCTACTCGGCATGACCTACAAGCCGGACATCGCCGACATGCGCGAATCGCCATCGGCCGAGGTCGCCGAGCTTCTTGTTGAGAAGGGTGCGGTCACCAAGTTCTACGACCCGCACGTTGAGGTGTTCAAGCACCACGACCTCGTTATCGATGGCGAAAAAGACCTAGACACAGCCTTGAAGGCAGCCGATGTTGTTGTTGTGCTCCAGAACCACAAGGCCTACGACCTAGATGACATCGTCAAGAAGTCAAAGGTTGTCTTCGACACTCGCGGCACACTTCGTGCACCGAACGTGGTTCGTCTCTAAAAGTTCTAGTATTTCTGGTTTCCCTTTGCCAACGAGACAAGTTGGCCCATGATGTCATATGCCTTGCCGAAGGCGATTGCAGCTTCCGTTGTGATGTGCCCTGCGTCCAGATAAACCAAAAGTTGCTCACCGCGACTGGCAAGACAGGTGACACCGTCTGGGCAAACTAGTGGTTCCCATCGCCAGAAAGGCACAATCTTTTCTAGTGGCCTGATGTACTCGTTGAATTCGGCGCGGTCATTTTCAGACAGCGCAAAATTGCATTCATTCAAGTCACCCCCGCCTGAAAGAGCAACCTTTAAGCATTGCCCGACGTCTTCACCAGTCGTTGGGGTTCCATAGGTAGCGACAACGTTCACGCCCAGCGACTTGACCTTTTTGAACGTGGCTTCCATTAGCTCGTAACCAAGAGAGCCAGTTTTCTTCGCAACCAAATCGCGGCCTGAGCTCAGTTGTTCAGGAATGGCCGCTGTCCAAGGAGAAGCCAAGATGACTGTTTCGATCTCCTTGTGCTCGGAGAGCCAGGCCAACATGTCGTCGTTGAACTTGATGCAGCTCGTGGCGTACTCTGCCCCGTTTCTTTCACTTCGAGGTGATAGCCCGAGAATTGGTGAGCAGCCTGACATGGTCTGCTGTATGAAAGAGAGCTGAGCTGGGCTATTTGAAAGAGCCAAGCCCATCTGCCTCGCATAAGAGTCACCCCAAAGTAGCACTTTCGGATTTTTGCCGAATGTGCACTCCGGCGCATCGGGCTCAAAATCTTTGCAATCGACCGACAGACCGTTATTGCGCTGAAGTCGTTCTTCGAGGTTCCCGAAGGATTGCCCCCTGAACGAGACTCGATTGTCTTGGAAGGTCTGGCGAGTGCCACCCCAAGCGACGATGATTGTGCCGATGAGCAAGATTGCCGTGCCGATGAAGATTTGACGGCGGCTGAAACGCTTGCGGTTGCGGAACGGGTTCTCAACGAACTTCCAAGAGAGAGCGGCGAGACCGAGGGTTAGCGCGATGAAAGGCACAAAGGCCAAAGGGGCTGGCTCGGTGGGTGAGGTTATGCGGAACAGGGCGAACATCGGCTGGTGCCAAAGGTAAGCGCTGTAGCTGATCAGGCCGATACCAACGAAGAACCGCAACGAGAGAAGTCGATTGACCAGGGTGCCCTCGCCGGCCGTGAGCACGATCAGGACAGAGCCGAGAACCGGAATCAGGGTGATGAATCCCGGGTGCGGAAGCGACGAAGGAATCAGGAATATCGAGACGAGCAGCATTGCCAAACCGAGGAGGCTCAGCGACTGGCTCGAATACGGCTTCTCTCGCTTCGATAGAGCTATCGCCGCGAACGAACCGGCAAGTAGCTCCCAAGCGCGGAACTGCAGCAGGTAGAAAGTGCTGGTTGGGTCGTTGGCGTAAGAAATGTTTGCCCAGATCAGGCTGGCTACGGCGATCGCAGCCAAAACGATTGTCCAGTTGCGTTGCTTGAGCGTCTTCCAGAGCAACCAGAGCAGCAGCGGGAAGATGACGTAGAACTGCTCTTCGATCGCGAGGCTCCAGGTGTGAAGCATCGGGTTGAGGTCGATGTTTGGGTCGAAGTAGCCGCTCTTGCCCAAGAAGTAGTAGTTCGAACCGAAGTAGGTCATCGAGACCAGGCTGCCGAGGTAGGTGGCCCACTGCTCGGGGAACAGTATGAAGCAGGCAAAGATCGTCGTGACAATCATCACCAAGAACAGCGCTGGCATGATTCGGCGAGCGCGACGCTCGTAGAAGCCGACGATGCTAAATCGCCCGGTGGTGTTCAGTTCGTTAAGAATGATTCCGGTGATCAAGAAACCCGAGATCACGAAGAAGATGTCTACACCGAAGAAGCCGCCCGGCATCCAGCTGAAGCCGGCGTGATAGATGAGCACTGGCAAGATTGCGAGCGCGCGAAGGCCATCAATTTCTCTACGGTGTTTCACCCGTCAAATTTACCTTTTACTAGAGGCCCTTGGCGGCAAGGAGCTTTAGGGTTTCGTCTCGGCTGCCCGAAACCGCCTTGCGCACTAAGTCTTTGTGCGCGCCGATAGCGCTAGACCAGATTTCTTCGGACGCATTCGCCACGAGCGCGCCGGCCCGCTTAGCGAAGACATCAAAGAACTCTTGGTCTGCATGAGCGAACTTGACCACGAACAGTTGCAGGTCGAGGCTGATGATGCGCTCGAGGTACAGCTCACGAACCCGCTTTGAGATCCTGCCGGCCTTTTCAAACTCGAGGACCTGCGCGTAGATGCGCTCGATCGCGGTTAGGCGGTCGGCGAGCGACTTCACCTCGGCTTTCTTCTGCGTGATCGACTGGCCCTCGCCCCGAACGCGCCAGAGGTTCACGCATTTTGAGACGATGTCGAACTGGGGAGCCGAAAGATACGCGGTGACCACCACCGGCATGTCCTCGTAGACAACGCCCTCCGGGAAGCGCAGCCCGGCTGAGTGCCAGAAGTCCAGGCGGTATAGCTTTGCGCTGATGTTTGCGTCTGAAAGAACACGGGGTTCGTCGTCGATCGTGATGGCAGCGCGGTCGCGGGCGTAAACGTGCGCGTTGTCGCGACGATCGAACCTTCTGATGCCGTCGAATCGCTCGAGCTTGCCAATAACGAATGGCGAACCTGACTTTTCAGCGCTCTCAACTAGGCGACGCACTCCGTGAATTGGCAGCAGGTCGTCCGAGTCAAGAAAAACGAGGTACTTGCTGTCGGTGATCTGGTCGACGCCCTTGTTGCGGGCGGCGCCTGGCCCGGCGTTGGCTTGGTGCAAAACCTTCACGGTTTCGGATGCGAATCGGTCGACCAGTTTTCCGGTGCCGTCGGTTGAGCCGTCGTCAACGATTATGAGCTCGAGGTTCGGCCAAGATTGAGCA
>JBILRS010000010.1:0-27102 GCA_044372535.1 Rhodoluna sp. | reverse complement strand
ATCGGAGACGGAGTTAACGAGTGCCTAGCCCTCAAACAAGCCGACCTTGGCATCGCCATGGGCTCGGGAGCCTCAGCCACCAAAGCAGTCGCCAACCTCGTGATTCTCGATGAGAAGTTCTCAAGCATCCCCCTAGTTCTAGCCGAAGGGCGACGAGTTGTAGCCAACATCGAACGAGTCTCGAAACTCTTTCTCACCAAGACGGTCTGGGCTCTCGCGATCTCAATTACCTTTGGCGTTCTTCTATGGAGCTTCCCCTACCTCCCCCGCCAACTAACAGCCCTGGACGCATTCGCCATCGGAATCCCCGCATTCCTACTGGCCCTGCTGCCCAGCCAGGCGAGACACCGGCCAGGTTTCTTGCGCCGCACACTGATCTTTGCGATTCCAGCTGGGCTTTCAGCCGCCCTCGCCCTAATCACCCTGAACCTGACAACCGGATCGAGCGCTAACCTGAACACCGACCAAGCCCACACGGCCACGATGGTGCTCTTGTCAATCACTAGCCTCTGGGTCCTTGCACTGCAAAGTTCACCGTTCAACAAAGTGAGGGCGGCCATCCTGCTTGCCATGGCAGCGCTCTCTGCGGCGGTCTTTACCGTTCCCCTTTCTCAAGACTTCTTCGCGTTCGTGAGCCTCGACGCACCAACACTCCTTTTGGTGCTTTCAATAGGCTTCGCGACCAACGCTTTGGTGTCGATTTCCTCGTTGTACACAGAAAGAGTTTTTAGAGATTGACACTGACCCGGCCAAGAGTATGCTTGAGACACATACGAATCGGGGAAAAACGATGTCAAAAATCAAATATGCAGTTGTCCTAATTGCCACAATGTTCGCCGTTGCGGCTTCAGGCGTTTCGGCCAATGCCGCCCCTGCGACTTTGAGCTATACCCAGTTTCAAGCGACCGCGGGCTACAAGGAGCTGGCAGCCCTAAGCGCCTCAAGCGATGCACACCTCGCAAATCAAGCCGGTGTCGACTTCAACATCTCGGTCTTCACCAGCGTGTTTGGTGAATCGATGACTTCGACAGTGCGCTTCTTAGCCACCAAAACAGCTACCACCGCAGCCATTACTGCGCCCGATGAAGAAACTGGCGAACCGTTCACCATCAACTACGGCTTCGCAAACGGTAGCTACTTCGAAGAGATGACCACAGCGCCTTTGGATGGAGTTCCCAACGCGTCTGCAGCACTTGCGCGCCTGGGCAAGACCGCCACTAAAAACTTGATCTACGACTCGGCCGTAACCCCTGAGGGATTGAGCGACATCAAGCCAGGAACCCTTTTCACAGGCGAAACCATCTCGCCACTGAGCCAACTTTCAGTGGTTCAGGAGACCATGACCTTTAGTGAAGTCTCAGAAGCGGCCAACATTCAGGATGCCTCGAGCACCGATTACTCATACAGCGCCGCCGTTGCCGAGTCAGCACTGTCGCCTGCAATGACCGTAGATGCCAAATTGACGTTCGACTCGAACAACCATCTAAAGCGGGTTGAGTCGATTGCGCGCATGCCCAGCTTGAACTTGACCATGATTATGACGGCGAGCGTGACTGTGAACAATGCCCTAGTTATCAATCTGCCGACCGAAAAGAACTCGGTTCACATGAAGGCGTTGGTCACCATGGGTAAGAAAATCGGAGCAGAAAAGCTAGTCACAACCAAGGCGAAGGCATTAGCCGCGAAAGCGAAGGCTCTTGCAAAGGCCGCGAAGAAGACCCTGGTTGCCAAGCACATCACCGACGCCGCCAAAGCCCTCAAATACAAGATCACACTCGTGAAGAACGGTGCAAAGCTATCGACCTCCTACCAAGGAGTTACCGGCAGCATGTGCGTAGTTGCCACCAAAGGCGTAGCAGGAGTTTCAAACTGCTAGACACTGACATTCGGCTAAACTTGGCAAGTTGACTACCTCCGGTCGTCAACTCCAGGAGAATTCGCCTAGTGGCCTATGGCGCACGCTTGGAAAGCGTGTTGGGTGCAAGCCCTCATGGGTTCGAATCCCATATTCTCCGCCAGTTTTAGGCATTCGACTTGAAAGTAGAATCAAGTGCATGTTTGATCGAATCGAAGGTTTACGCACTCTTGTCCTGGGTGAGCCTGGTAGCGAGTTACAGAGAAGGCTTAACCACTTGGTCTTATCTGGCAAGAAGACTGGAACAAGTTCGGTCGATGACGGCGAATACTCTTCTGAGAAAGAACCCTTCGAGACAGTGGGCGAACGTGAGTGGCTTGTAGACGAACTGGGTCAACCCATTGCACTCATTGAGTACACAGCCATTGAATGGGTGCCTTTCAAGGATGTCTCTTGGGATTTTGTAGCCTCAGAAGGTGAGGGCTTTACGAGCGTTGAAGATTGGCAAGAGTCCCACAGATCCTTTTGGTCAGAGTGTGGGATTCAGGTGAAACCTGATACTGAGGTGATTTGCTATTCGTTCAGGGTCTTGGATGTCATTGCTCGATAAGGCTTCAGAAAACTCGCCGAGGGTTAGATGGCGTAGAAAGATGGCGTAGAAAGATTTTCATCACGACAAAATCTAAGTAATCAATAGGGTGTAGAGCAGTTAGTGCGTTTCCAGTATTCTCCGCAGAAAATCGCCCTCAGATACCCCTGGGGGCGATTGTTCGTCTTCTGATATTATTTGACCTATGAACAGAGAGACTTGGCGGCTAATCGGAGGTTTCTGCCTTTTGATTCCTGGGTTCCTGACCCTCATAATCCTTCCTGAAGTCGGTGTTCCACTGGCTCTTTTGGGCACGAGACTCTTAGGTGACCGTTACAAGTGGGCAAAGACGCTGAATGGCCGAATTGATCGCACCTGGGCGAAATTGAAACAGCGGTTCAAGAGGCCTGGCTCTAAATAGTTATCCGAATGTTCCCAAACGCTTCTAGGCATGGCTTGAGTTGTCGGCTAAATTGCAGCTATGGCGAAAGAACAAGAGACTCATAAAGTATTGGTCCCAGGTCGATGGGTAGAGCGGATCGAAGAAGTCTTTCACATTGTGCTGGGCGTCTGCCTCCTGGGCATCGCCATCGCAGCGCTCTATTTCTCGGTAGTTCGCATCTTTACGACAGACCCGTTCTTCCCGACGGGAATGATTCAGTCGATCAACGACATCCTGTTCATAATCATCATTCTTGAGATTCTTCGCACCGTTGTTGCCCGTTACACCGACGGCGTCTTCCAGTTGCAGAACTTCCTCATCATCGGAGTTATCGCCGCGGTCCGGCACATTCTCACGGTCGGCGCTTCGATGACTCTGGCTTCTGGCAAGTCCCAGGCCGAATTCGACAGGGCTGTGATTGAGCTAGGGGTGAGCGCAGGCATAGTTGTTGCGCTTGTGTTTGCCATCTTCCTATCGCGAGCGTCAAGCAGTTTTCCGAATAAATACGCTAGAAGGTCCGGCACGCCGGAGTAGCTGGGGCCCGCCTCAACGGGTTCAAGCAGCGCTGGTTTTGGCTATTTCTTGCGCTTGAAGATCGACTTGATCTTGGCGACAATCTTCTCGAGACCCTGCATGCCTTGCTTGTTTAGTTCTCGAGCCCACTCGAGTTCGAGGGCGAGAATCGATAGTCCGAAGAAGATGAACAGCAGACCCGGGCCAGGTGTGACCATCATGATCAAGCCGAGAATCAGCAGGACAGCCCCGACCACCATGGTTATACCGAAGCGCACTGGATGAGGCAGTTTGGCCAAAAACTTCTTGATTCTTTCCATTTGTCCTTCACCTCCAAGTGCTCGGTTGTCTTAATTCTAGACTCTCACAAAAAACAGGCTATTAATCTGATGGCGCAAAGCAGTTGAAATCTCTTTTGGTAATCTGACTCAAGTACCACTGATCCTTTGAGGAGATCCATGACCCGCGTGCGACCCAAGGTGGTTGCCGAGTTTGTTGGTACCGCCATGCTGGTCTGCATCGTGGTTGGCTCTGGAATCATGGGCGCAAATCTCTCTAACGACATGGCGGTAGCCCTGCTGGTGAACACCGCTTCGACGGTTTTTGGTTTGGCTCTGCTGATTCTCGTTCTAGGCCCGATCAGTGGCGCGCATTTCAACCCGGTTGTTTCGCTTGTGATGCTGGCGAAGAAGTCTTTGAGTATGAAAGAGGCGCTGGCCTACATTCCAGCTCAGGTATTTGGCGCGATTACGGGAGCTATCTGCGCGAACGTGATGTTCGACCTCGCTGCACTGCAGGTATCTGAGAAGGCACGCATCACCGCGGGCACCTTCTTGGGTGAAGCCATTGCCACCGCGGGGCTGCTTGTTGTGATTCTGGTCTTTGTTTCGCGAAAGAATGACACTCACATTGCCCTTGCGGTGGCAGCCTGGATCGGCTCGGCTTACTTATTCACGTCATCGACTTCATTCGCCAACCCGGCCGTGACCGTTGGTCGAATCTTCAGCGACAGCTTTGCCGGAATCGACCCTGCATCAGTTGCGCCTTTCGTGCTGGCGCAACTGATTGGTGCAGCGGTCGGTGTGCTTCTGGCTAAGCCTCTAGTTCGAAGCTAGGTCGAAACGGTCGGCGTTCATGACCTTGACCCAGACAGCAACGAAGTCGTGAACGAACTTCTCACGGTTGTCGTCCTGAGCGTAGATCTCGGAGTAAGAACGCAGGATCGAGTTCGAACCAAACACTAGATCAGCGCGGGTTGCCGTGAACTTGACCTGACCAGTCTTGCGGTTGCGAAGGTTGTAGAGGTTCTTTCCGGCTGGCTCCCAAACAAAGCTGATGTCGGTTAGGTTGACGAAGAAGTCGGTCGATAGAGCTCCAACGTTGTCGGTGAAGACACCGTGAGCGGTCTCGCCGTGGTTGGTGCCAATGACGCGCATGCCACCAATCAGAACGGTCATCTCGGCAGCGGTCAGGTTCATTAGCTGAGCGCGGTCGAGCAGCATCTCTTCAGGGCTAACGACGTAGTCCTTCTTGACCCAGTTTCTGAAGCCGTCGTGAAGCGGCTCTAGAGGCTCGAATGACTCGGCATCGGTCTGCTCAACCGTGGCGTCGCCTCGGCCTGGAGCAAAGCTAACCGCAACCTTGACGCCAGCTGCCGAGGCAGCCTTCTCGACGCCGATGTTGCCAGCTAGGACGATGGCGTCGGCGATACTTGCGCCGTGAGCCGCTGCGATTGGCTCAAGAACAGCAAGAACCGTTGCTAGACGCTCTGGCTCGTTGCCTTCCCAGGCGTTCTGCGGTGCCAAGCGAATGCGAGCTCCGTTTGCGCCACCGCGAAGGTCTGAGTGTCTGAACGTGCGAGCGCTGTCCCATGCGGTGGTGACCATTTCGGTAACGCTCAGGCCGCTCTGCTCGATTGCTGCCTTCAGGGCAGCAACGTCGTAGGACTTCGAGCCTGGAGTTACCGGGTCTTGCCAGATCAGATCTTCGGCAGGCACCTCTGGGCCGACGTAACGGGTCTTCGGGCCCATGTCGCGGTGAGTCAGCTTGAACCAAGCGCGAGCGAACACCTCAGAGAAGTAGGCAGGGTCTTGGTAGAAACGCTTTGAAATCTCTAGGTAGGCAGGGTCCTTGATCATCGCCATGTCGGCGTCGGTCATCATCGGGAGAACCTTGATCGAGGAATCCTCGACATCGGCTGGCTTGTCGGCTTCGGCGATGTTTACCGGTGCGTACTGCCATGCTCCTGCTGGTGACTTGGTTAGCTCCCAGTCATAAGTGAATAGCTGGTAGAAGTAGCCGTTGTCCCATTCAGTTGGGTTGGTGGTCCAGGCACCTTCGATGCCGCTCGTGACAGTGTCGCGACCAACACCACGGGTTACGTGGTTCATCCAGCCAAGGCCTTGCTCGGTAATGTCTGCGCCTTCTGGGGCAGGTCCGAGGTTTTCGGCGCGGCCGTTGCCGTGCGCCTTACCAACGGTGTGTCCACCGGCGGTTAGAGCAACTGTCTCTTCGTCGTTCATAGCCATGCGAGCGAATGTTTCGCGAATCTGAGCCGCGGTCTTCAGCGGGTCCGGGTTGTCGTTGACACCTTGAGGGTTCACGTAGATGAGACCCATCTGAACCGCTGCCAGCGGGTTCTCCATGGTTGACGGGTCATCGACCGAACCATAACGCTCGTCGCTAGGTGCTAGCCATTCGCGCTCTGAACCCCAGTAGGTGTCTTTCTCTGGGTGCCAGAGGTCTTCGCGACCAAACGAGAAGCCGAAGGTCTTCAGACCCATCGACTCGTAGGCGACGTTTCCGGCCAGAATCATGAGGTCGGCCCAGCTGATCTTGTTGCCGTACTTCTTCTTGATCGGCCAAAGCAAGCGACGAGCCTTGTCTAGGTTGCCGTTGTCAGGCCAAGAGTTGAGCGGTGCGAAACGGTGGGTTCCCGAACCTGCACCACCACGACCATCGGCCGTGCGGTAGGTGCCAGCCGAGTGCCACGCCAAACGAATCATCAAGCCACCGTAGTGACCCCAGTCTGCCGGCCACCATTCCTGGCTGTCGGTCATAAGGGAGGTCAGATCCGCCTTCAAAGCGGCGACATCGAGCTTCTTCAGCTCTTCGCGGTAGCTGAACGAAGCGCCCAGCGGGTTGGTCTTCGTGTCGTGCTGGTGAAGGATGTCTAGGTTGAGGGCATTTGGCCACCAGGTTTTTGCGGCCGAGGCGGCATTCGTGTTTGCTCCGTGTGGTACCGGGCAGCTGGCTTCGTTCGACATTTGAACTCCTTTGTACTGGGTTTTCTACCAGTACTATCAAGAGTCTCACGCTTTTTCGTATTCCCCGCCAGACCCCCAAAACTACAATAGTCAAGGTAGCAATTTAGGAGCAAAAATGGCCAACGACACCTTCACTAAAGAAGAAAAAGCGGCGATGCGGGAGCGTGCGAAAGAGCTCAAAGCGAACGCGACCAGAGAAGAAGAACTCGCCGAAGTTCTGAAGAAGATCGCAGCCATGGACGACGTCGACCGCCCAATCGCAGAACGAATCCACGAAATCGTCCTAAAAGCCGCACCGAGCCTCAACGCTAAGACTTGGTATGGCATGCAGGCCTACTTCAAAGACGGCAAAGTCGTCTGCTTCTTCCAGGACGCGGGAAAATTCAAGACGCGATACTGCACATTCGGTTTTCAAGACGCAGCAGCAATCGATGACGGTGAGTTTTGGGCAACCAGCTTCGCAGTTATAAAGGTGACACCCGCTGTTGAGAAGCAAATCGCAGAGATGGTGAAGCGCTCAGTTTCCTAGTTTTTAAGTGCGAGCATGAACTGCCCGCCACCAGACTTGATCTCTACTTCAAACCGAACGCCTGGAGCTAAACGAGTCAGACGATCGAGCAACCAAGCCGATGCTTCGTCGGCCTCTGACTGACCGGGGCAACGAGCCACAATCTCTCGACCGCCCTTGCGCTCCAAACGCTCAACAGCCTCGAAGATTGGCGAAGGGTCAACGACAAAAAGGTCTGGTGACCAGGCGACGACTGGCGAAATCTTGCCCTTCATGGTGTTGCAGGCTCGGTGGGCAAGTCGCTCTATGGTCTTTGCGCCCTTCTTGGCCTTTGAGGCAGCATAGCTGTCGGTGCTCGGGCCGAGGTCGGAGTTTACCGACGCGTCTGGGTCTACCGGTTGGTCGCATAGCCAGCAACGCCAGGCGTCGCGTTCGCCAACTTCGTTCAAATCACTCATGTAAGCAGGTTACGCGACTTAGACGGCGGCGACCCAGTCAAGACCCAAATCAATCAATGCCTCGTCGGCCGTGAAGAAAGTGGTTCCGAGACGTGAAGCAGCGTGGGCCAAAATCATTCGGTCGAACGGATCGTGACGATTTAGCTGAGGAAAGCGACTGAGTTGTTCGCTAGCCAATGCGTCAAACGCTTCAACGACGATGCCTTCGGCCTCATAAAGTCCAACCAAGTTTCTCGGTAACGAAAACTTGCCTATCGCGGCCTTCATTTCCAACTCAGCGATGGTGATGGCCGAGATTACAGTCACGGAATGACCGTTGATTGCCCTTCTAACGGGGGTTGTCAGCCTGGCGTCCCCAGTCGCTGCCCAGATTGCCACTTGTGAATCAAGAAAAGCACGCCTCATGGGTATTCACGAAAGAGTTGATTGAATTCCTTGTCCAACTCTGCCCAGTCAACGTCTTTCCAAGCCGCCAGCTCTTCGGCTGCGAATCCAAACTTGATTGGTTTTCGAGGTTCTTCGATCAGAACCAATTTCATGAAAGGTTTGCCGGCCCTGGCAATAATCACTTCTTCACCCGCTTCGACTGCTTCGGCGAGCTTGGAGAAGTGGGTTTTTGCCTCGTGCATGTTTACTTGTCTGCCCATGAGGCAAAAGTAGCATGCTTAGTCCACTTAGTCTATTTATTCACTTTTCGGCCAGCCACCGGGCGGTCCAACGATTAGAAGAGCCGCAAAGATTGCGACGATGGCCGCGAAAAGCACTAGGACGAGTAACGCAGGTCGGTTCAGGAACCAGCGAAAGAGTCGATCGAGCCAGAAATTGTCTCTCTTGTCTTCAGATGCGTCTTTACGCCAGGCTCCGGTAAGGCGTCCCTGTTTTTCAACAGCGCGCTCGAACGGAATGGTCGCGTAGGGGACGATCGCCAACGCCACGGCGAGCGTTGTGCGAGCGAAACCCCAGCGCTGGTGGACGCCGACGAGAGCCGAGACCACGCCATAGGCGAGAAAGATAAAGCCGTGCAGGCCACCAACAACGGTCAGTAGCAGTGGCGGCGAGTCAACTAGGGCTCTGATGGTCAGTCCCGCTAACAGCAGTGTCCAGGTGACTGCTTCGGCAAAGGCAAGTGTCTTGTAGAGCGATTTGGGTGTGGCAAATGGTGTCAAGGTTCTCTCCGTCGGGTTCGCTAAAAGTCTATTTTGTGTTGCTCTAGATGATTGGCGAGGCGGGAAAATTGGTTTCAAAACGAGCGCTTAGTTGTCTGCGAAAGCGTTCTGTAGGAGTAGATTTTCATCTCAGGCGACCAGAAGGCGCCAAAATTAGTAAAAGGGGAACTATGAACATCGGACAGGCAATTGCCTCGTACTTCAAGAACTACGCAAACTTCAAGGGACGCGCTCGTCGAAGCGAATACTGGTGGTCAACGCTGTTTGTGGGAGTTGTAACAGCCATCATCGGTGCCGTGAGCGCGCAAATGGTCGACGTTTACGTCGAAGGTTTCGGAACCATGCAGACCGTCACCTATGGCCCGCTGTACTACATCTGGATTCTGGCGATGCTAGTGCCCAGTCTCGCGGTGGCAGTTCGCCGACTACACGACACAGGCCGCAAGGGAACCTACTACTTCATGGTTTTGATTCCACTCGTGGGTGCAATCTTGCTACTGGTTCGCTTAGCCGAAGACAGCCAGCCTGGCCCAAACCAGTACGGCAACCCTGTCAAGTAACTAAAGCTAAAGTGCAGTGGCCCTGAGAGATCGGGGCCACTTCTCTTTTAACCTTTGCGCGGAAACCAAGGAATCAGCGCGCTGACTCGCTTCTGGTAGTCGCGGTACTCGGGGTACTTGCCGGTAGTGATCGTTTCGGTGAATCGCAGGCTGCCGGCAAACAGGGCGGTTAGCACGAAGGCTCCGGCGATCGACCAGTGCCAGAGCACGCCGGTGGCGGCAGCTGCCCAGAAGTAGAGCACCCACCACTGCCCCTGCTCAGCGAAGAAGTTTGGGTGACGGCTTACCGAGAATAGGCCGGTCTGCAAAAAGCCCTTTGCCTTGCCAGCCTTCTTTGCCTGGTGAAAGTCCCACTGCTGCTGATCGGCAAGGGTCTCGAAGGCTAGGAAGCCGAGGAACAATGCGGCAAAACCGAAGTCGACTGCGCCGAATGGCAGGTCTGGGTTGGCGAAGTAGGCGGGCACGGTCATGCCGAAGATCAGAGCGTTCTGGATGATCACGATAAAAACGATGTTGAACAGCTGGTAGACCATCGGGCTCATCTTCTTGCGCAAGATCGGCCAGCGATAGTCTTCGCCGCCCTTGGCATAGCCACCCTTGCGGGCGAAGTTGAGCGTTAGACGAATACCCCAGAGGGTGACGCAAACCGCCATGACGTTTAGGCGCGTCGACTCAAAGTTCTCACCGGCGGCAAATACCCAAAGGTAGGCGATTGGTGCGATCGACCAGATTCGGTCAACCCAGGAGTACTCCTTGGTGAGCACGGACGCGAGCCAGGTGGCGGCGCTGATGCCTGCCAAAATCCAAAGGTTTAGTTCAAGAGCGTTCATCATTGGACCCTTCTTTTCGGAGATATAGTAACGCCTAGACTTGGGGCTATGAGTGAGCAACGAAGCCCGTGGGTCGCGAGTTACATCGCGGCCGGACTCATCTGGGGAGCCTCATTTTTGTTCATCGCGGTTGGCGCAACCGCACTCCCGGCCTTCGGTGTCGCATTCATTCGGCTGATTATCAAGGCCAAGGGCTACAAGCTTCCGCGGGATCGCGACACCTGGACCAAGTTTTTAATCGGTGGCGCGTTCATGAGCGCGATCCCCTTCACTCTCTTCGCCTACGCCGAAACTCAGGTGACCTCGGCTCTCGCCGGAATCGTGAATTCGACAACTCCGATAGCAACCGTCCTAGCGATTTTGATTGCTTTTAGATCCGAGAAGATCAGCCGAGACCAGTGGGTCGGTTTAGGCATCGGAATTGTGGGTTCGGTGATTTTGATTGGCGCTTGGAATGGCTTCGGTGAAAACGAGCTGCTGCCGATTCTCGCCCTATTTGCCGCGACCATTTGCTACGGAGTCGGTGGCCCATACATTCGCCGCTACATCGAGCCCAAGAAGCTGCCCGCCGAGATCGGTGCGTTTGGTCAGGTCGCCGGTGGCGCAATCATCGTGCTCCCGTTCTACCTATTTGCAGCACCCGAAAAGGTCATCGGTGTGATTGATGTTTGGGTGATGCTAGCGATGGTCGCACTGGGTGCTCTAGGTAGCGGGGTTGCCTACGTTGCCTACTACAACGTGCTGAAGGCGGCTGGTTCGCCAATCGCGTCGACAATCACTCTGGTGACTCCGATCGTGGCAGTTTCGCTCGGCGTGCTCGTTTTGGGTGAAGGAATTCACTGGTACGAACCGGTCGGTGGTGCCGTAATCATCTTCGGTGCCGCTTTTGCTCAGGGGCGATTCAAGAAGTTGTTTAGAGCTTGATCACCAAGTATCGCGTTGACCTCGCGCTGCTGGGTGTGGCCATGGTTTGGGGAGCCAGTTACCTGGTCGCCAAGTCGATCACTCCGTATGCTTCAGTGCCGGCGATGCTGGCGATTCGCTTCACCTTGGCCGGGCTGATCATGTTTGCCGTTTGGTTCATCAAGCGCGAACCGTTCAGCCGAGCAGATGTGATGCTGGGCACCCTCTTTGGCTTTACCCAGGCGGCCATCATGCTGGTTGAAACCTACGGGCTCAAAGAGACCTCGGCGACAAACGCGGGGCTAATGATTAGCCTCACGATCATATTCACGCCGATCCTCGAGAGCGCCTGGAGCAAGCGCTGGTTGCCGAGGGGCTACTTCATCGCGGTAACGGTGTCTTTGATTGGTGTTTTGCTGTTGGTCTCGGGTAACGGCTTGAAGGCCCCGAACTATGGCGATCTATTGGTCTTTATCGCCGCGTTGATCAGAACCTTCCATGTCACCGCGCAGGGTCGCTTCACCATTGGTCAGAAGGTGTCATCGTTCAATGCCATTTCGCTGCAGATGTTGGTCTGCGGGCTGATCTATTTTGTTCTCGATGCACCGGGCACGATTTCGGCGGCGCAGACATTTGCCGAGCCGCAGTGGGCGGCAACAATGTTTCTAATTCTGTTCTGCACCATCTTTGCTTTTGCCACCCAACTCTGGGCGATTCGCAAAACCTCAGCATCGAGAGCGGCGCTGCTGCTCAGTACAGAGCCAGTTTGGGCTGTGATCATTGCGGCTGGTTTTGGCGGCGAGCTGCTTGGCCCGATAGGTGTGTTTGGTGCGGTTTTGATTATTGGAGCCAGCATTGTTGGCCAGCGAATAGAACAGCGCTTTAGAGAGGGCTAATCGGGATTCTGAGGGCTGCTGGGGCTGAAACCGGCACCAGTGGCAACCTTGGAGCAATTGCGCGGATTGGTGCGAACCTGAAGCCTAGACCCGGGCGAGCGTCGCCCTCCCCCTTATTAGGCCAGTGCGCGCAGGCCCACTCCGCCTGAGCGGTGATGCTGAGTGACGGGTTCACGCCGGGGTTAGCCGAAAGCGTTGAACCGTCGAAGATGTGGAGCCCTGGGGTTCCGAAGGCCCTCAGGTACGGGTCAACAACGCCATTCTCTGGGCTGTCGGCGATGACGCAACCGCCGAGGAAGTGCGCGGTCATCGGGATACCAAACGGTTCGGTGGTTACCGCGCCCGGAGTGCCGTTCATGTCTTTGGCTAGGTCGCGAGCCGCCTCGTGGCCTGCTTTCACCCAAGCCGGGTTTGGCTTGCCAAGGCCCTGTCGACTGGAAAGCTTGCGACCGAAAAGCCCGCGCTTCAGGTAGGTGCTCAGCGAGTTGTCGGCGGCCTGCATCACCAGCAGAATCAGCGTGCGCTCTGACCAGTGGCGCAGGTTGTAGAACTTGGGCAGGCGATGAATGTTCTTAAGGGTGTTCCATATCAGCAGCCCAACGTTTGGTGCCTGACCCTTCTTGCCCGAGGCCATGATGCTCTGCATGATCGCCATGAAGTTCGAGCCTTTGCCGTAGCGCACCGACTCGATGTGGGTGTTTTCGTCTGGAAAGTACGAGGACGTAATCGCGGAGCCGGTTGAATAATCGACCTTGTCGTCGCGAGAGACCACACCGAGCAGGCTCTCGGAGTTGGTGCGACTCAGCTGGCCGAGCATCGGGCTGAGGCCCTGCAGATTGCCCTTGGCCTTGACCTTTTGGAGTAGCTTTGCGGTGCCGAGCGCGCCGGCAGCGACAACAACCTGCTTGGCTGTGAGCTGCTTGCGCTTGCCGCCAGAGGTTCCGCGGGTCTTGATCGTGAAGCCGTCTTTGCCGTCGATGATATCGGTGACGGTGGTCAGCTCTCGCACCTCGGCACCCGCGTTCTCGGCGAGGTAGAGGTAGTTCTTGACCAGGGTGTTCTTAGCGCCGTGACGGCAACCGGTCATGCATTCGCCACAGTTGAGGCAGCCCGTGCGCTCCGGGCCCTTGCCGCCGAAGAACGGGTCTTTGACGGTCTTGCCAGCCTCGCCAAAGTGAACTCCGACCGGGGTGAGCCTGAAGGTGTCGCCCTTGCCTGAGCGTTGGGCTAGCCGTGACAGGGCATCGTCGCTCGGGCTAAAGAACGGGTTGTTCACCACACCGAGCATCTTCTCTGCTTGGGTGAAGTATGGCTCGAGCAGGCGTTGCCAGTCGGCGATGCCTGCCCATGAACCGGTTATGTAGAAGCTAGCCGGCGGGCGGTAGAGGGTGTTTGCGTAAACCAGCGAGCCTCCGCCGACTCCCGCACCCGACATCACCATCACGTTGCGAAGAAGATCGATGCGCTGGATTCCCTTGAGTCCGATTCTCGGGAAGAACAGGAACTTCTTTAGCTCCCAGGACGTCTTCGCGAAGTCGTTGTCGGCAAAGCGCGCACCGGCCTCCAAGACGCAAACCTTGTAACCCTTTTCGGTCAGACGCAACGCAGCAACAGAGCCTCCGAAACCGGAGCCGATGATTACTACGTCGTAGTCGTGCACTGTTACGGGTGTCTCAGCGGGCTAGCTGGCATGCGCTCCTGAGCAACCCACTTCACGTTGTAACCGGTTGAAGAGGCGAGAAGGTCGAGGAACGGGATCGAGTCGAAAACCTCTGGGCCAACAACTCCACGGCCAGACCAAACGCCCTTGGCAATTAGCTCGAGTGCTACCAGCGGGTTGAAGGCCGTCTGCCAAACCACTGCTTGGGTCTCGTAGTTAGCCATCGTCTCGGCATTGTCGGCCACCTGGTAGATGTAGGTCGCGCGCTGCTTGCCCTCGAAGTCCTTGCCGGTCACTAGAACTCCAGCGCAGGTCTTGCCCTCCATGCGAGGGCCGATGGTTGCTGGGTCGGGTAGCACGGCGGCGACCATGTCGCGCGGAGCGACATCGACAGGCCCTTGAGCCGAGCGAACGCGGTGCGGCTTGGTCTGGTCGAGCCCTAGCTTGTGCAGAGTTTTCAGAATGCCGATGAACTCCTGGCCCAGACCGTACTTGAAGGTGACCTTCTTGGCCTTGAGCGTGCGCGAAAGCATGGTGACTTCTTCGTGCTCAACGTTTACGCACTCGACAGCACCGATGCCCTCTGGGAACTCGAAGATCTCGGGCTCGCTGAAAGGTTCGGTTGTGTAGAAACCGCGGTCTGCCTCCCAGATAATTGGCGGGTTGAGGCATTCCTCGATGGTTGTCCAGATCGAGAACGATGGAGCAAAGATCTCGTTGCCATCCTCGTCGCGAACAACCAGGTTTCCGCCATCCTTGATCGAAAGCTCTTCGATCTCTGAGAACAGGTGGTCTTGCGCGTAACGGGCAAAAACGTTTGCAAGACCGGGCTCAACACCCATACCAACCAGAGCCAATAGCCCAGCGCGCTCCCACTGCTCGTTGAGGGCATACTGCTGGTCACCCAACTTGAGGCCCGGCTGGTGGTAAGGGTCGGTTTCGTGTGGCTCAGAGAGGCTCATCGCCATGTCAACGTAGTTGGCACCGGCGGTGAAGGCTCCCGAGAAGATGGTTGGCACGAACTTCGGCTCGACCGCGTTCAAGACATGGGTAATTGCGTGCTCCTTGGCGGTAGCTGCAACACCAGCCGCAATCGAGGCGTCAATCTTGACTGCCAAGAACCTGCCGGCGACCTCGTCGCCGTGACGGTTCGCGATCCACTCGAGAGTGCGCTCGGCACGGGTCTGGTCGTAGTCCGAAATTACAAATAGTTCATAAAAGTCGCGCTCGGCTGCAATCTTGGCAATCGCGTCGCCAACACCGCCTGCGCCAACAAGGAGGATTCTCATGACTCCAGCCTATCTAGCGAACGGGCAAGTCTGAGGGAGTCAGCCGCCCAGGGCTAACTATTGCGAGCGGTTTTTTCTGGAGCGTGCGTAGAAGTAGGCCGCCGGCACAGCTACCGCGATTCCCACTGCCGTGAGCACGATGAACAAAACAGACGAGTTGTCTACGACGCTCGGCTTGATTGGCAGCGGTGCATTCGCGGTGCAGTTGGTGCCCAGTGGGTCCTGGTCATCAAAGTTGGCTATTTTGTCGCCGTCAATGTCGTCGTCCTCGCCGTTGACAGTCTCATCGCCATCGATGTCTGGGTCGACTGCGTTCAGTTGCCCATCTGCGTCAATGTCTGGCACACATTCGGTTGACTCGGCCTTTAGAGTGACTGCCTGGGCTCCAACGGTGCCGATGCTGCCGATGAAAAGCGCAGAAATGAGCCCAAAGATGATGACGATCGCAATAATTCGTGGCACGCGGTTGCGATCACGCGGCGGTTTGCGCTTCTGCTTTTGCTTGAACTGGGCCATTAGATAACTCCGGCAAGATAGAGGGTCACAACGAGCATAACGACTCCGCCCAGTCGGTAAGCCCAAACCAAGTTCTCGCGCTTCATAAAGCGTATTTCTCCCTCTTCGCCCTCACGCCCGAGCATTCCGAGAACGCTCAGTGCGAGCATCGGAATCGGCAGAAGCACGAAGGTCCAGAGCGCTAGCTCGGCGCTGTCGCCGAACCAAGAGTTGATTACCATCGACGAGAGCTGAGCCACAATGAGCACCAGCGCAAGGCCTGGGATTCCCTGCGGCAGAATGCGCCAGATCCACGGGAAGTTCGGCCAGCGGTCTGAGATCCAGCCGAGCGCAGTAGGTAGGGCGAAGAGCAAGCTACCAACCCAGACCTGCCAACCGTTGCCCATCAGAGCAGCGGTGACAAAGATAAAGATTGCGATTCTCAGGAGCAACGCGACGTAGCGGTGACCGGTGTAGGTCGAAGGCACCTCGGTTGGGTGCAGCATGTCGAGTCGAGCTGGGAACACGCGGGCGACGGCTTCTTCGAGCAGCACGCGGGCGACAGTTGCGATGGCGACGGCGACGGCGAACTCGGTGACGTGGTTGGAGACCGAAAGGGTTAGGCCGGCGAGGGCAGGCAGGGTTCCGATCATCGCAGCGGTCGTCCAGCCACCGAAGAACGGCAGTACAGCCAGGTCGACAAAGCGCTCCCAGACGTAGTGCTTTTCGGAGTCCTTATCTTTTCTGAGCTTGCGGAACGCGTTGGTTAGAAGCACAGGTCCGAAGCCAGCGAGAACCACACCGAGCAGCAGGCGAACGTCTGAGACCTGAAGGTTGTCTAGGTGAACTAAGACCGAGCCGAGGACGTAGACGGTTGTACCAATCAGACCGGCGGCGGCGTCGAAGACACCGATCAGGGTGATCGCCAAGAAGATTGGCCAGACCGGCGGTAGGACATGCTCGGAGTCAGGGTTGATCGAGATTACGGCAAGAACGATCGCGGCCAGCGTAGGTAGGAGCGAGAAGCTACCAACGGCGGCACGCAGATACGCGCCGTCTACGGCTGTCTTCGAAAGGATCGGCGAGAAGCGCGCGAACATGAAGGTCAGTGCCACGCTCACTTTATCTATCAGCGTGAAGTAACTGGTCTTCCAGACCTCCCAGTTATCACCTGGTCCGGCCTTGCTTAGCGTGAACTCCTCGTGCTCGGCGTCAATGTTGGCGATCGAACCGGGGTCACCCGAGCCGCCCTCCGAGCTAGCGCTAGAACTTGAGCCGCCAGAAGACCCTCCGCCACGCGCACCGGCAGCAGCTCCAGCAGCTGCGGCTGCGGCAGCGGCAGCAGCAATTGCGGCCGCCATCGCGGCAACGTTGCCAACCGTAGAAGCCACGGCAGCTCTTGCCTCAGGGGTGCCGGTTGGGTCAAATGGCACCGGTGCGGCGTTGTCGTCGACTTCCGGGTCAACCGGTGCTTCGTCGGTAGGAGTCGGCTCAGGAGTAGGCTCCTCGGTCGGCTCTTCGGTCGGGGTTGGTGTCGGGGTCGGCTCCTCGGTCGGAGTCGGCTTAACTTCTGGCTTCTCTTCAGGCTCTGGCTCGGGCTTGGCCGCAGAGGTAACTGCGGCAGCGGCGGCGATACTCGAGCCTTGAGCATTGGTCGCGATGACACTTACGTTGTACTTAGTTGAGAAGCCGACGTTTAGGAATTCGCAGGTCTGGACTATCGAGGTCTCGCAAACCAGCTTGCCGTTGACGCTGACCCGGTAACTGGTGATTGGCGAACCTCCGTCGGTGAGCGGGGCGGCCCACGAGATGACTAGCTTCTTGCCAAACTGAGACGCCAGAGCAGCCGTCGGGGCGGCTGGTGCCGAAAGACCAAGCCATACACCCTGGGTGGAGTTGCTGTCTCCGCGGGCCTTAGTGGTGATCGTGACTACCTTGACGTCGTAACCCGAGACCACCGCTGCCGGGCGGATCCCTGCCGGAGCGATGTTGTTGATGACCGTGGTGGTTCCGTTCGGGTCGGTGACCTTCGCGCTTGGAGTTGAAGCAAAGGCTGTGCCGCGAGGAGTCATGTAAATGTCATAAGACTCGAACTCACCATCGAAGGCCAGCGGCGGCGTCCAGGTCACAGTAACCGAATTATCCACCTTCGAGGCACTGAGGTTGGTAACGCTCAGCGGGTTGTCGTTTGGTGTCATCGCCACGGTAGCGGTTGAAGCGCGACCCACACCGGCTGCCGTGATGGCGGCGACCTTCACCGAGTAAGAAGCACCCGGTGCTAGGCCTGTGATCGAGCAAACCAAAGGAACCACATTCGGCGAGCAGGCTGAGTTGACGAAGCTGTTGCCGAGAGTGTCGGTCGCGGTGGCTTCGTAGCCGAGCGCTGGGGCACCGCCAAGGTAAGAAGGTGGAGCAAAACCTGCAGTCACCTGACCGGCTCCAGCAGAAACGGCGTAAATGTATGGGGCACCGGCTGTGTCGGGGGTGATGTTGAATGACTGAGTTACCGGCGAGGCGGTCGAGTAGTTCTTGTTGCCAGACTGCTCTGCAGTAATCGAGCAGGTTCCTGCTGCGAGCAGGTTGACCAAGCCATCGCTGTTGACGCTACAAACCGCGGCGTCTGCTCCATCGGCGAGCGAGAAGGTCACTGTTAGGCCTGAGTTCGACAGCGCTTCAGCCATGAAGCTCGGGGTGCCAAACGCCCTGTCTTCGATCGTGCTGAAGGCAATCTGCTGGTTCAGCATGCCGACATTCACGACCTGGGTTGACGAGGTGGCGTTGAAGGTGGCGTTGCCCGCGCTCGATGCACGGACAACACAGTCGCCGGTGGCGGTGAAGGTGACCTTCGTGCCCGAGATGGTGCAAGAAGCTGAACCCGAGGCGACAACCGAGTAGGTGATCGGTAGGCGGCTAGACGCAACCGCCGAAACGGTGTAGCTGCCCTTGACCAACGGGTAGTTCGGAACAATCGAAGTGAAGACGATGTTCTGGTCAGCCTTGGTGAACGTCAAAGTCTGTTCAGCCGAGACGACCTCGGTGTAGTTGGTCGAAGCGGCCTTGGTGGCCTGAACCTTACAGGTTCCGCCAGCGCGGGCGACAACGTAGGTGGCTGCCAGTGAACAATTAGCCGAACCAGCGTCAACGACCGTGAAGGTCAATGCGCCGGTGCCGCTACCGCCCACGGTGAAGAGCGTTAGGTTACCCACGGTCGTGTTGGCGGTGTTGGCCAATGCGAGCGGTGCCTGAGCCACCTTCTTCACGGTAATCGTCATGGTTTCTGAAGATTCAGGCTGGTAGTTTGCGTCGCCCAGGCGAGTCGCGGTCAGCTGGCAATCGCTGCCCACATCGCCCGGAATAACGGTGGCGCCAACCAGGCGGCAATCACCGTTGACGCTGAACATCAACGCACCGTTACCGCTACCACCGGTGGCCGTGGCAACCAGAGCCGTGCCGTAGTTTGCGCTCGAAGGGCTCGTGATGACTACCGGCTCCTGATTGTTCTTGGTGATCGCTAGGGCGGCGGCAGGGGCCGACTCTGGCGCTAGGTAGTAGGTCGTGCTCTTGATGGTCGCGGTTACAAGGCAGCTACCGACACCCTTGACCGTGACAGCACCCGTTGCCGAATCCACAACACAGATGGTGCTGGCGCTGCTGGTGCTGAAGGTTACCTCGCCTGGGCTGTCGGTGCTGAATGTAGGGGCAACGACAAGGTCACGGACATACACCTTCGCGCTATAGCTGAAGGTAATCTGAGCGATCTTGGAGAGCTTGACGTCGGCTGAGGTTACAGCGGTCAGACCAGGCGAACCGAAGGTCAGGTTGTACGCGGTGCCCGGCTTACCCGCCACGACCAGGTTGGTGAAGGTTGCGATTCCGTTGACGGCGGTCGCAGTTACGCCTGCGGTGACGCTGCCGCCCTCGCCCGAAGTAACCGAAGCCGAAATAATCGTGCTCGAGTTTGAGGTAGTTAGGTTGCCAAAGCGGTCTCGCAGCTCGACCACAGCGACCGTTGACATGACCGAACCACTAAGGCCACCCACCGGCTGGGTTCTGATGGTGAGCTGGCTGGCCGCTGCGTGAGTAACAAAGACATCGGCCGAGTTGACACTCATGCCGCTCTCAGAACTGAAGCCAAGTCTGTAGGCAGCGCCCGGCGTACCGATCAGGTTCAGATCGGCAAACGTGACGATACCGTCTTTCGCAGTGGCCGTGACGTTCTCAATCGTTGCACCAACACCAGAGACAACAGCCGCTGTGATCTCAGTCTTGCTGTCACCGGTTGAAATGTTGCCAAAACGGTCGCGCAGTTCGAGCACCGGCTGGGTTGCGAGGTCAGCACCCGTCGCACCACCCGCAGGCTGAGTCTTGAAGGTGATCGTTTCTGCGATGTTCGGCGTTACCGTGAAGTTACTCGACCGAGCGATGGTCAAGGCGCCCGATCTGAACTCCAAGGTGTAGCTGGTACCCGGCACACCGACAAATTTCAGGCCGCTGAAGGTTGCGACACCGGCGTCCATAGTTGCGGTTAGCGGGCCGCTGAGGCTGCCGCCAATTCCGTTACCAACCGAAGCGGTAACCACGGTCGTCGAGTCGGTGGTGATGATGTTGCCGTACGAGTCGAGCAGCTTGATGGCAGGCTGCACACTCAGTTCGTCACCGGTAGCAGCGCCGACAGGCTCGGTTTGCATCGAAAGTCTGGTTGGCGCTCCCGCTGTGACACGGACATTCGCCGAAGTGGCGGCCGTGAGAGAACCCGAGGTGAAGCCAAGCGTGTAGGTGTTGGCAGGCAAACCGACGAGCTTTAGAGCACTGTAGCTGACAACACCGTTGACTGCGGTGACAGTGCGAGTGCCGGTCAAGCCTCCGCCAGCTCCGCTGGTGACTGCGACGGTGACGCTGGTCGAAGAGTCGTCGTCGATCAGGTTGCCGAAGCGGTCCTGAAGCTCAACCACTGGCTGGGTGCTCAGGTTGGCACCAGTGGCGCCACCGACTGGCTGAGTGCGAATCACAAGCTGCGATGCGCTCGCGTGGGTCACCGAGAAGGTGTTCGAATCTGCCGAGTTAAGTTGCGCGCTATCCGGGGTCGCCGAGAACACGGCGCTGTAGTCAACGGCCGGTGTTCCGGTGAAGACAACTCCCGCGAAGGTGGCAACACCCTGGTCAAATACTGCACTCGTCGAACCGCTGAATGCGCCGTCAGCGCCGCTGGCAATACCGATCAGGGCCTCGGTCGATGAATCGCTCGTCACAACGTAACCAAGGCGGTCTAGCAGGCGCACAACCGGCTGGGCAGTCAAGGCATCGCCGGTGATGGCGGCTTGCGGCTGGGTGACTATGTCGACCGAGGCAGCGGGTCCGTGCACGACGGTGATGTTTGAACTCGTAGCCATGGTGAGAGCGCCCGAGCTGAACTTCAACTTGTAGCTCACGCCTGGGGTGCCCTGGAACTTGAGGCCGCTAAACGCCGCAACGCCGTTGCTAATCGTCGCGGTGGTTGAACCAGAAAGGGTTCCGCCGAGTCCAGAGTCGATAGTCACAGAAATGGTGCCCGAGTGGTTTGCAACCACGTTGCCGTAAACATCGCGAACCTCAAGCTCTGGCTGAGTAGCCAGTGCGTCACCAGTGATCGCACCGACCGGCTGTTGAGTCAAGGTAACTCGGTTGGCATTGCCATAACCGAGGGTGACACTCTGCGTGGTTGATGCCACGGGAGCTGCGATCGAATAGGTGACCGTGTAGTCGCCGATGATTCCGCCGATGGCAAGGTTTGTGAAGGTGGCCACACCGGCGACCGCGTTCACGGTCGCGGTACCGATCAGGGTGCCACCCGACGAGACGCTAGCGGTGACTGCCTGGTTCGAGCCGGCACCTACGGCGACGGTGTTGGAGTCTGGGTCCTGGATTGTGACCCTAGGCTGCGTGGTGAAGGCAATGCCGGCCTTCGCGCCAGCAGCGGCTCGCGAGATAACAACCTTTGAGGCGCCCGCGTTGACAACCGAAATGGCATTCGAGTTAGCCGAGGTGAGCGCTACTCCCCCGATGGTTGCGGTGAAGTTGAGCGTGTAATCGACACCCGGCGTGCCGGAGAGCTTGAGCCCAGCGAATGTTGCGTAACCCGCTGCCGAAGTAGCGGTTAAGTTGCCTTCGAGCGAGCCACCGACGCCGGTTGAAACGTTCGCCGTGATGACCGAGGTGCTGTCGGTGGTGACCACGTTGCCGAAGCGGTCCTTGATCACTACCGAAGGCTGAGTGGTCAGGTTAGCGCGAGTAGCGTTTCCGCCAACCGGCTGCGCGTGAACAACCAACTCGGATGCCGCCGCAGGAATCACGGTCAACGGTGCCGCAGTCGCCGTGGTTAGTGCTCCTGACGAGAACCTGAAGGTGTAGTTGGTGCCAGGCTTACCGGTCAGGTTGAGGTTGGTGAAAGTTGCAACGCCAGAGCTCGCGGTTGCGCTCGAATTGGTAAGAACTGCCGAGGTTGTGTCGCTAACCAGAGCCGCAGTGACCGCTGCATTTGAGTTGGTAACGATGTTGCCGTAGGCGTCAACTACCTTGACAATCGGCTGCGTTGTTAGGTTATCGGCCGTGCGGTTTCCGCCCGCAGGAGCAGTCGCAATTGACAGCGCAGTTGCTGTTCCGAAGGTCACGTCGAGGCTCTGGGTTGCTGCAGCCAGAGTCGGAGCATCGATTGCAAAACTCAAGTTGTAGCTGCCGACAAGACCAGCGATGCCGAGGTTGGTGAATGTTGCGACGCCGGCGGTGGCTCGAACAGCAGCGGTTCCGACCAGTGAGCCCTTGTTGACGCCTGCGGTGATGAGTGCTGCAGAGCCCGAGCCCGTGGTTACGGTGTTGCCGAAGGCGTCGGTAACCGTCACGACCGGTTGCGTGGTGAACGCGATACCAGCGCGCGATCCAGCAGCCTCGCTGAGTACGAGCGTGGTTGCCACGTTGTGCACGACCGAGACGTTGTTCGAGTCGGCGGCCGCAATGTTGGCTCCGTCGACTGCGAAGCCGAACTTGTAGTTCTGGAGCGCCTTACCGATCAGAATCAGGTTGCTGAAGGTTGCGCGTCCGGTGGAGAGGGTGACTGTCTGCTGACCGGTCGAGATGTCGCCAGCGGTTCCCGCACTGATCGATGCGGTAACGGTTGAAACGCTGTCGCGAGTAACTCGGTTACCAAAGCGGTCTTGCAACTCGAGCACCGGCTGAGTGGTCAGCTTCTCGGCGGTCTTGTTGCCACCAACAGGCTGAGTGACATAGACCAGTGAGTTGGCGTCGGCGTGAATCACCGAAATCGGGTTGGCATTTACGGCAGTGAGACCGGTTGAGGTGAAGCGCAAGGTGTAGCTGGTGCCAGGCTTGCCAACCAATTGGACGCCGTCGAAGCTCGCGACACCGTCTACCGCTGAGACTGTCGCACCCGCAACAATCGAGCCGGTTGCGTCGTTGTGAACCGACACAGTCACCTCTGCGGTCGAGTTGCCGACCACGTTGTTAGATGCGTCCAAGACGTTGATCACTGGCTGGCCCGCGAGCAGGTCGCCGGTCATGTTGCCGCCAACAGGTTGAGTCTTCACACTCAGGCGATCGGCAGCGCCGAAGCCGAGGGTCAAGCCGCTCTGGTTCGCGGTAAACGCGCCAGCGGTGTAGGTCAGCGAGTAATCGCTGGCAACCGCTCCGGCGAGGCTCAAGTCGCTGAAGGTTGTCGCGCCAGCAACCAGGTTCTTGGTCTTGGTGCCGCTCAGCGTGCCCTTGTTGGCCGCAACGATGATGCTTCGGGTTGCGTTAGCGCCAGTCGTCACAACGTTGTCGTAGCGGTCGCGAAGAGTTAGCGCTGGTGCGGTCGTGAAGCCCGCGCCGGCCTTGAAGCCCGCTGCCGGGGTGTCGAGAACCAACTTGGACGCATCAGCGTGAGTGAGCGAAATTGTCGACGAAAGCGCTGAGGTGATTGAACCCGAGGTGAAGTTCAGCTTGTATGACCTAGTTGAATCACCAGAGATGATCACTCCGGTGAACTTCGCAACACCGGCCACGGCTGCCATCGAGGTGGTGCCCTCGGTTACCCAACCTGCGGTGTCGTTCGAAACTCCAAGCGTGATGGTGGCGGTGCTGTCGGTGACCAGGTTGCCGTCGGCGTCACGGACCTCTACCCAAGGCTGGGTAGTGAGCGCATCGCCGACCTTGTTGCCGCCAACAGGCTGCTTGGTGATGGTGAGTCGATCAGCCAGACCGAAGGTCAAGTTGACCGAGGTACTGGTTGAGAAGGTTGGCGCATCGGTGCCGAAGGCAACCGAGTAAGAACCCGAGGTTCCGCTGATCGACAGGCCGCTGAAGGTTGCAACACCGGCAACCAACTGCTTGACCTTGATCCCGTTCAGCGTGCCGGCAATGGTGCTCGCGGTGACGGTAGCAGTGGCTGCCGACCCCGAGGTTACGGTGTAGCCGTAACGGTCTTTCAAGGTCAGAGTCGGTTGCGATGCGAAGGCAATCCCGGCACGAGCAGAACCGATGCTCGTGACCGTCAACTGACTTGGCGCTGCGTGCGTGACGCTGAAGTTGCCGCTGGTAACCCCGGTCAGCCCAGTCGAACTGAACGCTAGCTTGTAGTTCTTACCAGGGGTACCGACTAACTTGACTCCCGCGAAAGTGGCCGTGCCACCAGAAGCGGCAACGCTAGTGGTTCCTTCGGAAACATTGCCAGTGGCGTCTGCGTCAACCGCGACTGTGACGGTAGCAGTTGAGTTGGTGACGTTGTTGCCGTCGGCATCTTGGATCTTGAGAACAGGCTGAGTAGTGAGCGAGTCACCGGCTGCGTTGCCACCAACCGGCTGAGTCGAAATTGCTACCTGAGTTGCGACACCAAACTTCAGGGTTACGGTTTCAGTCGCGCTTGTTAGCCCAGTCGCCGAGTAAGTCAATGTGTAGTCGCCGACCAGGCCGGTGAACTTCAGACCACTGAAGGTCGAGAGACCGCTTGCAGGCGTGATGGTCTTGGTTCCGCTCAGAACCGCACCGTTGCCAGTCGATGCCGAAACGGTAACGTCGTTGGTCGCGTTGGTGACTCGGTTGCCAGAGACGTCGAGCACGCTGATCACCGGTTGCGTGGTGAAAGCAACTCGGTTACTGACGCCGGCGACACCCGTCTCGATACCCAGGCGATCTGGCGCACCGAAAGTCAGCGTGATTGCGCTGTCAACGTTGGTCAGGCCGTTCGAGGTGAAGCGAAGGGTGTAAGAGCCGATGGTTCCGGTCAACTTCAGGCCGCTGAACGTTGCAACACCAGCGACCGCGTTCTGCGAAGCTGTTCCGCCGAGGGTTACACCAGCACCAATGACCTGGACGCCGACCGGAGCGGTCGAGGCGGTGACCAGGTTGCCATCGGCATCGCGAACCGAAATTTTAGGCTGAGCGGCAAACGCGACGGTGTTGGCAACCGAAGCCGTGTTGGCCTGGTCGACCGCAAGGTTCGTGGCTGCACCCGGTAGCAAGGTGACGGTCTGGGTGTCGCTGGTCAGGCCAGTCGATGAGTAGCTCAACGTGTAGTCGCCAACCAGACCGGTGAACTTGAGGGCGCTAAACGCGACCACACCGGCGGTAGCGGCAATCGACTTTGTGCCACTCAGAACGGCACCATTGCCTGTCGAGGCGCTGACCGCAATCGTTGCGGTCGAATCGGTGACCACGTTGCCATCGGCATCCTGGATCTTGGCGGTCGGCTGGGTTGTGAACGCAACGCGGTTGGTGAAGCCGGCAGCGCCGGTGGTTGCAACGACCTTGGTTGCGTTACCGAACTTGAGGGTCACGGTTTCGGTAGCCGAGGTTAGGCCACCTGCCGAGTAGGTCAGGGTGTAGTCGCCGACCAGACCGGTGAACTTGAGGCCACTGAAGGTCGATAGACCGCTTGCAGGCGTGATGGTCTTGGTTCCGCCCAGCACTGCTCCGTTGCCAGTCGAAGCCGAGACTGTGATGTCGTTGGTCGAGTTGGTTACCCGGTTGCCAGAAACATCGAGCACGCTAATCACCGGCTGAGTCGTGAAGGCAATGCGGTTCGCGATTCCAGCCGCACCAGTCTCGACAGCGAGGCTGTGAGCAGCACCGAAGGTCAGCGTGATCGAGCTGTCAACCGAGGTCAGGCCGTTCGAGGTGTAGCGCAGGGTGTAGCTGCCGATGGTTCCGGTCAGCTTCTGACCGGTAAAGGTTGCGATACCCGAAGAAGCGGTTGCGCTCGATGTGCCGGTAAGAGTCGCGGTTGACTGAACCACGGCGATGCCAATCGAAGCCGAAGAACCAGTAACCACGTTGCCATCGGCATCCTGAACTTCAACCTTCGGCTGAGTAGTGAACGCAACGGCGTTGACTGCACCAGAGGCGGCCGTGTTCACACCCAGCTTGGTCGCAGCGCCAGGCAACAGAGTGATCGTCTGGGTGTCGGAGGTCAGCCCGGTTGAGGCAAAGGTCAAGGTGTAAGAACCAACGGCACCGGTGAACTTGAGACCGTCGAAGCTGACCAAGCCGTTCACAGCGCTGAGAGTCTTCGTTCCGCCAAGCACCGCACCGTTGCCGGCCGAAGAAGAAACAGCAACCGAAACCGTCGAGTCGCTAACCAGGTTGCCGTCGGCGTCTAGGACGCTGACAATCGGCTGAGTCGTGAACGCAACACGGTTTGTGAAACCAGCCGCCGAAGTTGAGACGCTCAACTGCGTTGCAGTGCCGAACGCGAGCTGAATCGTCTGAGTGGTCTTCACCGAGGTGGTTGCCGCCAGGCGGTACTCGATCGTGTAACTGCCAGAGGTGCCGGTCAGTTTGAGGTTGGTGAAGGTGGCAACGCCGTCAACAGCTGCAACGGTTGTCGTGCCGCCAAGGGTTGCGCCCGAAACCACGGCCTCAACCGAGAGTGTCGAGTCAGAAACTTCGTTGTCTGCCGAGTCGAGAAGGGTGATGACCGGCTGGGTGGTGAACACCTGACGCGACTTAGCGCCAGCCGCAGGAGTAGTCACCGACAGCTGGGTTGCAGCACCGAAGCTTAGGGTGACAACCTTTGACGCCGTGATTCCGGCGACGTCGGCTGGGGTGGCGTCCTGGAGTTTGAAATCGATTGTGTAATCGCCGATTGTGCCGGTGAGAGTAAGGCCGAGCGAAGCGAAGTCTGCTACACCGCTAACCAGCGACTTGGTCTTGGTGCCGGTCAAGCCAGTACCGCTGGCAACAATGCGGCCTGCATAAGAGGTCGTGGTGTTGCCGTAGGCGTCTAGCACGGTAACCACAGGCGCCGTGCCGAGTGCCGCGCCCGACTTAGCCGAGGACGAACCGGCAACCGAGAGCGAAGCCGGTGCGCCGTGGGTCAGCTGAACCGCTGCCTGAGCAACCGAGAGGTCGATGGTGTCTCCACCGGCGCCAACAATCGAGATTGCGTAAGAGATTGTGTAATCGGTCGAAACCTTGCCGCCGAGACCGAAACCAGAGAAGGTTGCCACACCATTCACGGCATCTGCGTAACCGCTGCCGATGATGACGCCGTCGGCGCCCGCAACCGTTGCGGTGACTCGAGCGGTTAGGCCGTTGCCGGTGCTGACGACGTTGCCGCCGGCGTCTTTGATTGTGATAACAGGCTGGGTGGTGAAGGCTGTGCCGGCCTTCTTGGTGCCGCCAGCAGCCGTGGAGACTTCTAGCTG
>JBILRS010000066.1:0-7804 GCA_044372535.1 Rhodoluna sp. | reverse complement strand
GTTAGCACTGCCTCTCAAGTGATTACCGGTTCTGTGGCCTACCCGCCCGCTGCTGGTGCGGTTCTTTCGACCAACGATGGCAACTGGGCCGGAAACCCAAGGCCAACCCTCACCTACCAGTGGTACCGCTGCTCCGAAGTGATTACCAGTAGCTCATTTGAATTGAACCCAAAGTGCACTGAAGTTTCAGGCGCAACCTCAAACACCTACTCGCTAGTCGACGCAGACCCGAGCAGCTCGATGATGGTCGGCATCACCGGTGAAAACATTTGGGGAACATCGACCCGGTACTCAATCTCCACAGCGATCGTGACCGAAAAGGTTCGCCTAATCACTTCGCCGAGCCTCGTGGGCAACGCGAGAATTGGTGAAGAAATCACGGGTGATGAGGGAGTTTGGCGCGGGTTCCCGAAGCCAAGCGCGGTTTACTCCTGGTACACCTGCACCACGGCAAACCCGGCAGCACCAGTTCGAATTGCTGCCGCTTCTGGCACTGGCGTGGTTCCGCCAGCGGCTTGTACCAAGATCACTGGCGCGACCCGTTCCACATTCGCTGTCTCCGAGACCCATCTCGGCAAGATGTTGATCTTCATGGTCACCAAGTCCAACAACGTGAACGGAACAATCACTACCGTTAACGCGTACTCGCAGTCCAGCCTCCCGGCAGCCCAGCCTCCCGTTGCGCTGGCAAAACCTGGCATCAGTTCTGCTGGCACGGTCAGCAACGCTAACCCGAAGGTCGGTAGCGTCTGGACGGTAAGCTCCAATATCTGGGCAGATCCGCAGCCGATCAAGACCTACCAGTGGTACCGCTGCGACACGAGAATTGCTACCGGGAGCACCCCAATAACCACGCTTCCGAACCCTAGCTGTGTAGCAATTCCTGGCGCCACGGCAACGACTTACACGATTGCGGCTGAGGACAGCGGCAAGTTCATCACGATTGAGGCGATAGCCTCGAACGCCGCCGACACTATTCGTCAGTGGTCGAACTCGACACAATCTGTTCTTCAGGTACCGATCGCCATCACCCCGCCAACCGTTAGCGGTGAGCGTCAGCGTGGAAAGACCCTGACCGTTGACCCTGGCGTCTGGACGGGCAGCCCAATTCCTGTCATCGGCTACCAGTGGTACTCCTGCAAGACCGCGATTGAAACCACGTCGACAACGCCTCAGCCGGCAACCAACTGCTCTCAGATCAGCGGTGAGACTGGCGCTACCTACGTTCAATCTCAGGCCGGCAGCGATGACGGCAAGTTCATCACCGCGACCGTCAGCGGCACCTCTGGCACTGCCGAGCCGACCGTTTACTGGGTAACCGTTGCCGCTGGTAACGCCACAGCCCAGGCCCCAGTCGCTCTAGCGCTACCGAGCATCTACTCGAAGTCGGGCACAGCCGCTGTTGGCGAAGTTTTCACAATCGAGGACGACCGATGGATCGGTGCGCCAACACCTGCACTGACTTATAAGTGGTACGCCTGCAACACGGCAAACATTGCGGCCGCCAGCACGTTAGCCGCCGGTTGTACCCTGATTGCCGATCAAACCGGTCAGACCTATACGGCAACGCTCGAGCTTGCCGACTCGAAGAAGTACCTGATGGGCTCCGTCACCGCCACCAACTTGGCGGGCTCAGCGACCACGTTCTCAAAGTCTTACGGCACGACAATCGACAAGGGAATAATCAACACCAAGCCAGCCTCGATCACAGCGACGAGCACGGTGGTGCCGACCAGCGTTTCCTGGACCGGCGGAGAGTGGACCAGCAGCTTCGAGTTGCGAATCACTCAAAAGTGGCTCTACTGCCCTACCGCACTGCCCACCCTCTACAGTTACATTCCTTTCGAATGTGAATTCATCTTCCCTTCAACGACGAATGCAGCGCCTGGCCCACTTTCGATAACTGCGGCGATGGAACTCTCTGGTCAGCACATCGCGCTCTACGAAAGAGTCGATCAGAAGATTGACACGACCTGGCGCAAAGTGCGCGAGCGCGTCACGACAACCACCGCGCAACTGGTTGAAGCACCTTCGCTTCGAAACGCAAATGTCGGCTTTGTTGCCCCATCGGTCAGTAAAGACATGGTGGTTGGCTACCCGACCACTGCGATAACGGGAACCTGGGTTGCCTCACTCGCCGGTGAGACCAACTTCACCTGGCGTGGCTCGAGGGTTGGAACATTCAGCTACCAGTGGTTTAGCTGCTCAACAAACCAGGCAAGTTACACCACGACCGATCTACCTGCGGGCTGCAGCTACCTAACTGCCAGCCCAGGACGTTCTACCACCGCCGAATCCTTGACCCCGCTCGAATCCGATATCGGTTCACATCTCGGTGTCCGAATCCGGGCTACAAATGCGACCGGATTCTTTGATGTCTGGACAAACACTTCCCTAGCTGTCACCCAGGAGGCTACAAACCTTACTCCGCCGGCTCTCGGCCCGCTGAACGTGGTCGGCGAACGCCTGACCTTGGCTGGAGGCCTGGTCTCTGACTGGAAGGGTGCTCCGAATCCTGCCATTACCGTCGAGTGGTTCAGCTGCACCAGACAGTTCCTTTCGGCTCCGGCAACCAAACCGGCTGAGTGTACGTCTTTCGTAAATGGCACCGGTGCCCCCGACGAGGGAATCACGCTGCAGGTCGAACAGTCGACCGGTACTCAGTATCTAATGGCCAAGGTCTCGGCAACAAACAAGCCTCGGGTTTTCGCAAACCTAACGAAGACCGTCGAGCTATTCACGCCGACGAGCAAGCGCATCATTTCGAAGCCGTACATCAACCCCGCTTCTGTTCCAGCTCGCACCGGGGTCGATGACGTGGGTGCGCAACTGAACCTAACTTCTGGTCAGTGGCTTGGCACAGCCCCAATGACTTTGACGGGTAGATGGTTCGCCTGTGACACACCGGTAGCGCCATCGAAGCTGGAGACAGTCGCAGACGGTTGCGTCTTATTCAAGACCGCCACGCAGGGTGTTCTTCTTACCCATGCTCAGGCTGGCAAGTACATCGTCGGGCAAATCGAAGCGAGCAACGCTGCCGGAAAGAGCTGGCAATCAACAACCGCGGGGGTCAAGGTTCTCGAACCTCCGACAATTGTTGCTCCGCCAGAGGTCAAACTAGTCGGTAGCCCACTGCCTTCGGGACGCATCGAGGTCGGTCAGACGCTAACCCAGGTGGCCGCTGATTGGGATGGTTTGCCAACCCCTGGTACTTCACTCAAGTTCTACGAGTGTCTAAGCGCTGTCCCTGCGGCCACGACATCCATACCGGCCGATTGCACGGCAAGCGTTGGGGTGACCGGAGACATGATCCTTGGCGAAGCTCAGGCTGGCAAGCACATCATCTCTGTGAGCACCGCGAGCAACACTGTGAACGCGGGCCCTCGCACCGCAACCAGCGTTTCTTCGAGCCTCGGGCCAATCTACCGAACCCCGTTCTTCGAGGCCAACAGCACTCCTACAGTCAGCGCTTCGCAGCCACATGTGGGTCAGACATTCTTCTTTACTAAGTCGGCCGTGAAGGGTTTTGAGACGCCGACCACGACCTACGCCTGGTACATCTGCAACACGCAGGTCAACTCTCCTGTCAGCGACGCTGTGCCAGCGGGATGTGCAATTGTGGCTGGGGCAAATGACGCGCCCCTTAAAGCTCCGATCGCAGCGGCTGGCAAGTACATCCTCGGCATTCAGACCGCGTCGGCTACCTGGACTTCAACAATCGCACGCAAGTCCAGCATTTCGAGCACGCAGATCACAGCCTCACCTTATGTCTTGACCCCGCCAACGACTTCGGGTGACGATTACGTCGGTGGCACCCTAAAGATTTCGGTAGATAGGGGAACCTGGTCTTCTTTCCCTGCAATCACGGATGAATCGAAGTACTCCATTTCGATCTTGCAGTGCAACAACCCTAGTGCTGCTGCCAGCGCTGCTCCGAGCGGATGTGCCGCAACGCCGCTGTCTACCTTTACCGCCTCAGCGCCTACCGAGTTCACCTTGACCTCGGCCCAAGCCGGCAAGTACCTTGTTGCCAGAGTCACAGCTACCGCGGCAACGAAACTCAGCGCGACCGATTCTGTCAGCTACCACGCTGCATCGTTTGGTCCGATTCGTGAGATCCCGTCATTGCCAGATCAACCAACAATCGTTGGTGCTGACTCTCCAAACGTTGGTGAGTCGCTAACCATGGCCACGACCACACCTAAGGGATTCCCGGTCAACACCCCGACCTACGACTGGTACATCTGTGACACCACTGGCGCCACCGTGCCAGCAACCGTGCCTGGTGACTGCGCGCTTCAAGCTAGCGCCAGCACTAAGCCGTACGTGATCCCTGCAGCTGCGGCCGGAAAGTACATACTCGGTTGGGTTACGGCCACGAACGTTCTCGGGTCCGCGTCCAAAGCAACGCCATTCAGCCTGATGGTAAAGATGGCTCCGGTAAACGCAGTTGAGCCGAGCCTGTCTGGTGTCGACGAAGTCGGCGGGGTAATTACAGCCAACCCTGGTGAGTGGACTAGCACGCCGGCACCGACCTTCCAGTACCAGTGGTACTCCTGCACTGCCGCTAATTCCACTATCGCCACAGGTGGTTGCACCGCTATCGCCGGCACATCGACATCCGCGACCTACACGCCGACCGATGCTCAAGCCGGCAAATTCATCGTGGTCAACGTGACCGCAACCACCGCGGTTTGGGGTGGCAACAATCAAGCAATCAAGGCCTCGTCAACCTTCGGCCCGATCCGCATGCCTGCAGGCTTCAAGTCGGTTGCCTCGGTTTCGGGCACACCGCACGTTGACGAAACGGTGGCACTGGCGTTCCCTTCCGGAAGCATCGTCGGGTTCCCAGCGCCTACATACAGCTACGACTGGTTCGTTTGCGAAACCGCAGTGGCTGAACCTCTTGCCACGGTTCCAGCGAACTGTGCTGTAATTTCGGGCTCGACTTCGAAGCCTTTGAAGCTTGCCTCTTCACACGCAGGTAAGTTCGTCATTGCTGCGATCACGGCGAGCAACTACTCGTCAGTTACCCGCACCACAAGGTCAACGCCGGCAATTTCAGAGACTCTGGTAAACGTTACGGCTCCAGTTCTTAGCGGCGATGTATTCGTTGGCGGCTCGGCGATAGCATCCACCTCAGGCGGTTGGTCAAGCTCACCAGCTGTCGTGCCTGCCGACAACGTCACCTACGCGTTCTTCGCCTGCGACACCGCGACTTGGGCGGCAAGCTGCCCGGTCGTCACGACGGCCAACAACAAGGTTTCGTCGGTCACGCTCACCCCAGCATTGCAAGGCAAGTTCATAATTGCGCGGGTGACTGCCAACGTAGCCGTAAACAAGCCAGGTTTCGGAACCTCAACGATCACCACAAACGCCATTGGCCCGGTTGAGACAGCACCGACCTTCACGTCAACGCCAACGACCAGTGGCGTCGCAACCATGCATGTTGGCTCCGTAGTCTCGGCAAATAGCAGCGGTGAACTCGGTGTTCCAGCGCCAACCAAGACTTTCTCATGGTTCTTCTGCAACAACCCAGTGACGGCTAGTGCAACCACGATGCCTGCGGGCTGTGCGGCAGCTGACCCACTAATCGACGGAAACTCCACAATCACTCTGCCTACCGCTGCCGGCGGCAAGTACGTTTCGGTCTTGGTGAAGTTGCAGAACGAGCGCGGCAGCATTACTGCCTCGGCTGTCGCTTCGACGCTGGTTACGGCCACCCCGGTGATTGTCACTGCACCAGCAATTGGTGGAGACGACGTCTTTGCCGTCGGCAAGAACATCACGGTTAGTGCTGGTACCTGGGTTACGGCTCCGGCGAATCAAACCAAGACCTTCACCTACGCTTGGTACGCCTGCCCAACCGCTTCGAGTGCAATCGCCACCTGCGCCTACCTTGGCGACACCGCTAGCGGCACAATCGCCACCAGTGAGGCGATGGTCGACAAGTTCGTCCTAGCCAAGGTGACGGTTTCAGTTACGGTGAACAAGTCGGGAGCAGGCACAGCCTTCGCCTACAGCAACACGTCGAATCGCATTCGCAAGTCAGCGGTCTTCACCGTCACACCTCCGGTGACCGGCTACATGCACATCGGCGAAACCGTTACCGCGGGCACTGGCAACCCTTCGGGTGTTCCAACTCCAACGGTTACTTACGCCTGGTACGTTTGCAGTTCGGCTGTTACGGCATCGGTGACAACGCCACCAGCCACCTGTGTTCTCGACAACTCATCTACCTCGAACACCTTTGTGATCCCAAGTTCGGCCGCTGGTTCTTTCGTCATGACCATCGCTAAGGCAGCTAGTGACTCTGATCTTGCCGTCGTCTACCGCTCAAGCACTGCAACCGTTGCGGTTTCTTCGCCGGCCGTTATCGGCGCCACCAAGCCAGTGATCTCGGGCAGCACGGTCTTAGGCTCCGCTCCACTCGCGGCGAGCACCGGAACCTGGACCTGGAAGCCAGCCGCGGCAACAGCGGTTTACAGCTACAAGTGGTTTGCTTGCTCCAGCACTGTCGTCTTCGCCGGCGGCAGCACGTTGCCCGAAAACTGCACCCAAATTGCCAACCAGACCGCCAGTTCGCTAACCCTAACGACGGCTGAACTTGGTTTCAAGATTCTTACTGAGGTAACCATTTCGGTGGCTACCAACCAGCCAACCCCTAGCAAGTCGAGCCACTACACCGCAGTGTCGGCGGTAGTGACCTCCAAGCCGGCGCCGGGTGCAACACCACCATCGATCGGTTACACATCTCTGACTGCTGGTTCGGTGCTCAAAGCGAACTTGGGCACTTGGAGTGGTTCACCAGCTCCGACACTGACTTACACCTGGTACACCTGCCCAGCAAACACTGTTCAGCCGACCAACAAACTTGCTCCTGCAACATGCACGGCGCTCACCGCCAAGGGTGACCTCACCGTCACTACAAACTACAAGGGCCTGAAGATCCTGCTGCTTGTGCTGGCTTCGAATAGCGCAGGCACTGCGACCAACGTTTCAACACTGGTAACTATCCCGTAATGGCTGCCGATCGTTGCTGTCCTAAGCCTTTGTTAGTCTGTTCTTATCCAGTTCAGGGGGTCGATTTGCGGGCTATTTTTAGCACCACCGCGACCCTTGCGCGGCTAGAACCACGGGCGGTCTAGTTGGCAGAAAAGAAGGGCCGCCTCGGCGGCAGGTTAATCAAGTTTTCGGCAATTCTTGCCGTTCTCGGAATCGTCGTTGCCGCAATCGTGGTCAAGGGCTTCGAACAGGCCGACGTAAAGCTAAATACCCAAAACCTGTGGGTCCTGCACAAGGACGAAATCAAGAAATCTGCGTATTACGGGCAGGTCAACACCGGCCTCAGTGAGCTCACCTCGGTCAACTCGGTGGCTCGCAAGCCTGGTGCCATCTTGCAGAGCGCGTTTGGTGCCACCTTGCTCGAGGTCGGTAACGTCACCATGGCCGACATCGATCTAGCCTCACCAATCGACTTTGCAAAAGATTCGCGAGACTTCGAAACGCTGATTGACTCGACCACAGCAACGATTTCGCGCAACTTGATCGCCTTCTTTGGCGCGACTAAGGGCACGGTCAGCTACACCAAGATCGTCGAGGGCCAAACACCTCTGCCTCAGAGCATTGGCAGGCCCGCGAGCCTCGGCAACGGAGTTTTTGCCGCTGCAACTGTTTCTGAGGCTGGTCTTATCTACGCCTTTTCACCCCAAACCAGCAGGGTCTATTCCTATGACACAACTGAAAACCAATGGGTTGGTGAGGGTGACGAAGCTTCCGGCGCGGCCGAGGGCGACTACCAGCT
>JBILRS010000065.1:0-7825 GCA_044372535.1 Rhodoluna sp. | reverse complement strand
AAACCCTCGAAAAACACCCCGACGCAAAAGCGGTACTGATCGGCGAACCAAGCTACGTCGGCACCATGAGCAACATCCCGCGACTAAGCCAAGTCGCCCACGAATACGGCATACCTCTAGTAGTCGATGCCGCCTGGGCAGCCCACTACGGCTTTCACCCCGAACTACCCCAGCACCCGCTCGCCGAAGGCGCCGACATCGTCGTAACCTCGGCCCACAAAACCCTGCCGAGCTACTCGCAAGCCAGCTTCGTGCTTGTCAACGAGAAATACGTTGACCTCTCGCGCTTCAACAAGATGTTCGACGCCACCCAAACCACCAGCATGTCTGGCCGAATCCTCGCCAGCATAGACGCCGCCCGAGCCCTGCTTCAAAAACACGGACACGAACTAATCGACCCAATTATCGATGCCACCGAACGCGGCAGAGCGCGACTTACTGAAGCGGGCATCCAAGTCATCGACGGCGAATACATCGACCCGCTCAAACTTGTCATTCTGCTGAGCTCTTGCGGAGCCGACGGCAACAAGGTCGAGCAAGACCTCCTCAACGCCAACATCGACGTCGAGATGGCCAACCGCGACCTGGTGATTCCGATGATCACCTTCGCCGACACCCCCGACCGCATCGACGACCTGATCGACAGAATCATCGAGAGTGTCAACAACCACAGAGGTGAACCGCGACCAATCGAAATCGCCGCCAGCTTCAAGATCGAACCAGACGTAGTCGTCTCACCAAGAGAAGCATTCTTCGCCGGCTACGAAGTTGTCAACTCAGATGAAGCAGTCGGCAGAGTCTCAGCCGAAATGATTTGCCCCTACCCACCCGGAGTCCCAGTGCTCAGCCCGGGGGAGAGAATCACCAGAGAAGCCCTCGACGCCCTATTCCAGGCAAGAGACTCAGGCGTAAGAATCGCATTCGTCGCCGACCCAACGCTCAAGACCCTGAAGGTGCTGCCGAACTAGCGGTAAACCTTTCTGCGGTGGTCGACTTTTACGACGCTGATTATTAGCTCGTCTTGGTGAACACTAAACACCAGGCGAACGTCGCCTACGCGCCATCGCCATCGCCCGCTCAAATCCCCTTTGAGTCTCTTGGCATTTGAAAGCGGGTCTTCTGCCTCAGCTATCCGCTTCAGAAACTTGTCGACTTGTTGCTTCAGGCGATTGTCTAGTGAATCAAGATCCTTCTTGGCCTCGAGGGTCAGCAGAATCTGCCATTTCTTGTAATTTGAGATATTCGCTCAATTCGATCGTCGGTTGATTACGACCGCCTGCAGCGTGGTATTCAGCGAATGCTATTTCAGCGAGCATCTGGTCTTCTAAATCCGCCAGACCCTCTCTAATGAGCTTCTTTACAAACCAAGTCTTGGTGCGGCCAGTCTTCTCGGCCATCATCGTTAGTCGATCGTTCAGATCGTCTGAAATGCGCAAAGTCAACATAGCCATAAGTCTCTCCTGTATTACGTGTAATACAGAAAGAGTAAACCCAACCCGTGGATAAGTAAAGAGCTACAGGTAAAGCTCACCCAATGGAGCTGCCTTCGAGGCAAAACCGCCAGCCAAGTAGGTCTTGATCGCCTTGCGACCAAAGCGACGAGCAGCGGCAGCGTTGCCCAAAGCAAGAGCAACCCCAGCCCGAACGGCCAAAGCATCACCAACATTCAGCGAAGGGTCAATCTTCAAACCGCTAGCCAAAACCGTCGCCGCCGCAGCGTCTGCATCAGCAAAACGCTCCAACTTGAAGTAAGCCATCGCCAAAGACTGCAACACCTCCGGGTACCAAACCGAAAAACGGTTGGTCGGGTCGGCGTCCAAGGCCTCATAAACCGAAACCACACTCCACCACTGTTCGCGCTCTAAGAAGATGCCTCCAAACAAAACAGAGGAGGAGTTACGAAGCGACGCACTACCCGAATCCAAACGCGAAAGCACAGCCCCTAAGACAAACTCAGCGTCAAGATCGTTGCCCATTGCCATGTAGTTCATGGCCTGGTGGAACATCGCCTCCACCGCGGTATCCCCAACGTTGAACGAATCAAAAAGTGGCACGACCTTCTTGAACATCTCGGCCGCGATCACACGATCGCCAACACCGGCCTTGGCCTTAGCAATCTCAAAGTCCACGCGCAGGCGGTGCTTGTTCTTAGCCTTGTAACGCTTCAACACCTGAATCTGCTGAAGCTCCTCAAGCGCCTCATCAAAGCGACTCAGAAGGTTCAAAGCCTTCGCCTTGTTGAACTGCGCGCGCTCTGCCTCACGGGCCTGGTCAACGAACACAGCCACGTTGTGAGCCTCAGTGGCCGCCACCAAAGCGCCCTCGTAGTCACCCTGCTCCATCAAGATCGCAGCAAGCTCTTGATCACCCATCACGATAGGGAAGTCCTCGCCCGACTCACGACCCTCAGCAATTGCCGCGCGAGCCAACTCAGCAGCCAACCCGTAGTTCGAAACCTTGCGCAACGAACGAATGTAGAAGTTTCGAATCCATGGCAGCGACGACGAGTTAGTAGCCTTGGCCAACTGATAAGCGATGCCGTAATACTCCGAAGCGTTTTTGTGGTCCTTCTGACGCTTATAAACCATCGCAATCGACTGCACGTTATTCAGCTCGTTCTCGTCGTCCATCACCTGGCGCGAATACTGAGCTCCCTTCAGGTGCACCTCGAGAGCACGCTCATACTGCTTCGAGTTAGCCAACGACCAACCCAACCAGTAAGCACAGATCCCGGCATCAGCCAGAGAACCAGAAGCCTCATAGAGATTGAACGCCTCCTCCAAAAAGATCGGCGCAACGTTGTCGTTCTGGTTGACGTGAATCAAAGACATCGCCTTATCGCGCAGTGCCTTAGCCCGCACCAAAGGCTCCTTAGAAGAAAGATTCGCCTCCATCTCGGCTTCCTCAGGATCAATTTCGAAGTCGTCAAAGTCTGACATAGGGGCCTCCTGAGGGAATAAAGCGAAGTGGGTGGAAGGTAATGATGAACCCTGCCACCGACATTATTCATCCAAGACACGCCAAGAATTTCTGAGCCGTGAGCGAACGGTTGGGGACAGACCCCTTGCGTTCCTCGCCACCCACCATTTGTGGGAGAACAAAAAAGTGTGGGTACAGACCACTCACGTGCAAACCATAACCAATTCATCGAAAGGAACAAATGAAAATCAACATGACGATTCACGAAAAACGCTACTTAGAGAGAATCGCGCTCCGAGGGACCGAGCCTGAGTACTTCGTTGAGTACAATTTCGATCTCAATTACGAACTCGACTCGATTCGCGATAGCGGCCAGAGCGGCTTCATCGGCACAGTTGAAGAATTCCTCGAAGCGCTCGCCTTTGTTTCGCGATCCAAGGTCCAGCGTGAAGATGCGCAACCGGATGAGTGCTGAGTCACGTCGCCTATTAATGGGGGAGTAATTTGCACCTTCGCCAGCAGAAAACCGCACCAAATCAAGGGAGAGCCAAAAAATCAGAGCCAAAATGTAGCCGAAAACAGCCTCATAACTTTACATAACTAAAAATCAACCAAAAGAAATGAGCAAATGAACAAATTCACCACTGAGCAAACAATGACCGTCCTCATGCACATGAACCTTCCGCAGGATCTGAAGCTGGCCGTTCACCTGAACAAGAACTTCGACACACCTCGCAACGAGCTCTTCAAGGCTTGCAAGCAGGCAATCATGCTCGACACCTACGGGTTCGATTGGGATGCCACCGAGATCGAACTCCCAGAAGCCTTCGCGGGCACCGGTCACACCAAAACCACCATCCGCAAACTCATCGAACACAACCACCTGGTCTGGTTTTTGAAAGACACCGAGGACAACGGTAGACAAATGTCGGAAGTTGGGTTTACTATGAACACCACAACTAAATAACAAGTATCACGAGGTAGGAACAGGGTCCGTTCCCCCTACCGCTGCGAAAGCAGAGCAACCAGCCATTCCATCGGCAACGGTGCACAAACGGGTACGAAACAAGATACGGCCGTAAGGCAAAACATAGATGGGGCATAGCCCCGGAAAGGGGCATTTTTATGCCTGTATTCTGCAACTCCAACTGGCCTGGCCACGAACCTGGCGGCCTGTCAGCCTACAAATCCAACGAGCGAGCTGAGCGCATTCGTGTCAGCTTGAAGTACATCGGCGGAACCGAGTTCCGAGTCAAACTCTTCGGAAAAGAGTCAACGCTCAACCTCCACCACCACGACCCTGTTCGTCTCGCCGGGCTGATTGACCTCGTGCCACGCGCCTTCTACTTCGTCGAAGGCTCCAATTACCTCAACCTGATCATCAACGGCGGCCGCGAGCTGATCAGCATGAGCCCAACCCCGCTAACCACCTGCTCGCTCGGCCGTTGGGCACCAAAGTCACCACCTAGAAACACCGTCATCCAATTCCCACCAGAAGAAACACGAAAGGCACCTATTTTCCACGAATACCTAACCAGCAACATCCTCGTCGGCTACAAAGACGGCACCACCTGGCTCCTCAGCGACACCGAACCAGAAGAAGAGCAGCGCCCGCCGACAGTCACAACTTTCGTGATCACAGCCTGTGACCCGAAGGGCAAGCCGGCAACCCTCGAGCAGAACCACGCCAACACCCTCACCCTCGAGCAAGACCTGATCAGGCTGGGCCTCGAGTACTACATCGGTTGGGGCAGCTCGCAAGACAACCTTCACGCCGAACTGAGCTTCTGCGTGCCGGTTGAAGACAAAGTCGCCGTGGACGCCACCCGCCATCTACTCACCGAGCTAGCAATCGACTACGAGCAGGACGCGATCTATGAGATCACCGGCAAACTCGTCAAGCTCGTGCCTTGCCTCGACAAGAAGGCGGAGGGCGCAATCATCAAGTTCGCCACCAAAATCGCCGAACCCCAGAGCAAGCTTCGCCAACTGCTCAAGTCGCTTCGTTGGACTCAGGACATCACCCCAGAGGACATCGCGTTCCTGAACGACCTAATCAAGGAGAAGCAGAAAGATGCCTAAATACAACGACAACATCCTCAACGACCTCAAGGCCAAACAAAGAAGCCTCGAGAAGTCCATCGAGATCACGCCGGTCAAGTGGGCGTATGCCAACGCCCTCGACAGCGCCAAAACCCAGCTAGCACTGGCCAAACTCGGCATCCACCGAATCCAGTCCAACCAGTGCAACTGCGGCCTGATAGTCGAGCGCTCCATCAGGTTCGGCCATCGAGACCACCAAACCAAGGTGCCAACCAACAACATCGAACTCGTCATCGATCTGGAAGCAGGATCATGAGAGACCAACAACAAGAACTCGAAGAGCTAAAGGCCCGCGAGAAGGAATACCGAGAAATCTTTGCCAAGACGAAGGGCAGACTCAACGCCAGCGTCGGCCATTTCATGGGTCAAGACCTAATCCGCACCCAGGCGCGCATCAAGACGCTAGAAAAGCGCCTCGAAAACAACCAGAAGGAACCAGATGCCCGAATACCAAGATGACGTTCTCGAAACGCGACGTGCAAAGAAGGAGTATTACGATGACCTGATCAACTCAGGTGGACTCAGCGCTTCAGTCGGCTGGCCAATCAGCCTGCTCAGGGCCGAGCTGATTATCCACCTAGCGCTCGCAGACCTGGGAGTTCACCACATCTTCAAAAAGGTCTGCAACTGCGGCCTGGTGGTAACTCGTTACCCCAAAACCGGTCACCGCGACCACAAAACCAAAGCACCAATCACCCGATCGTTTCACCTAAGCAGCAAAGTGGGCAACGAATACTGGTAACCCAGTAAATGTCCCACCCATCCATCACAATTAATCCCCCACATCAAAGGAATCAATGACCTCACAAGTAGTCCTAATGAACCTCTACGGAGTCGCTCTAGCCTCCGACACCCTCGCCAGCCGCAAGGCCGTCGATGGCTTTATCACCACTGAAGGCAACAACAAGATCTGGAGCATCACCGGCCACCAGGTCCAAGCACTGCACTACGGCAACACCCTGCTCGGCGGCATCCCCCACAAGATCCAGTTCGAAGCATGGGTTCGCACGCTAACCAAGCCGCTCCCCAACATCCAGGCCTATGTGACCAGCTATAAAAACTATTGCGAGGGCCCCAAGAGCATCCACTCCCGCAAAACCGAAGCCCACGACCTCAAACACGTCTTCAAAGACGCCCTCAACCGCCTGAACAACATCGTCGAGCCTCAAATCGCCAACATCGACCAAGCCAACACCGAGCAAGAAAACCAGCAGAACATCCATCACCTCCTCGAATCCGAGGCGAAGAGCTTCGACAACTTCTATAAGAACTCCCAGAAGTTCAAGGGCGCCTCACGAGAGTGGCTCGAAGAAAGCACCGCCAAGTTCAAGATTGACCTCAACGAGCTCATCGCCGAAGCCTTCGACTACCCGCTAACCACCAAGATCAAGACGATCCTCAAGCGAGCGATGAAGAATTTTGCGCTCGCCGCGTGGGACATCCGATCCGACACCAACCTGGTCTTCGTCGGATTCGGATCCAAGGACGAATTCGCCGGCAGCCAACGCCTCCGCATCAGAGGCATCTTCAATCAGAAGCTTCTAGCAGTCACCGAGGACGCCCTCTATGTCAGCCCCGAAGAGATCGACTCAAGGGTCATCTACGCCGCCCAAGCAGACGCCATGAAGGCCCTCCTCCAGGGTTACCACCCCAGATTCGGCGACCGCATCGAATCCGTCATCGAACGACACATCAATGAATTCCTAGACGGCAAGAAGCTCGCCCGCCACTACGGCACCGATCTCACCAACACCATCACCGAAGAGCTCGGAGCCTTCTCAAGAAGCGCATTCATCGACCCAGCCTTCAACGCCATCATGAACATGAGCCCCCAACAACTGGCCAACTCAGCCAGAGGCCTAGTAGTCATGCAAGCAGCAGCCGCAGCCATCGGCACACAAACACCAACCGTCGGTGGCCCGGTAGAGGTGTCGACGATTACGAAGCGGGATGGGGTTATTACTCTCTGGGGTGCAACGTAAACTTCAAGAAGGAAGTGGGGAAAGATGTCAGATAAAACTGGTGCTGTTTTGTTTATGTCCGCCGAAGACGCGAGCCTTGGCAAACATGGTAACTATGGGGATGACTCCGGGTCTCATTACGCTTGGGACACGACCGTGCCAAACTTCTCCATTCCGAAAGTAGGCGACTTAGTGCTCATTAGGAGTAGGCATCGAGTGATTGGAGTTTCCCTAATCACAGACTTAACCACCGAACCGAGTTTCAAACTGCGGGCCAGGTGCGGAAAATGCAATTCGACGAAGTTGAAGTGGAGCAGGCCAAGGTCTGCATTTCGTTGCAGTTGCGGGGAGTACTCATCTACCCCAAACACTGAGTACGTTGGCAACCTGACTTCTTACGAAGCAAATTACGACGTCTTCTTCACTCCGCTTCCCGAATGGGATGTCGAGATGGCGAGAGGCTTGTCCACGACTCCAAAGAGCATTCATAGTATCCAAAAGGTGGATGCCAGATCGCTTCTTGATAGCGTCCCAATCCAAATCTCTAACAAACTTGGCTTTAGGAAGATAGCTAGTGAATTCGTCCGTGTCGAAAGGCAGGCGATTTCCAGAACGAATCACGAAATACTCCCTGCAGCGGATGTGTGTGAAATAACGGGAATCTCAGCTCCAATGAATATGTCCGTGTCTGAGTTCGCAATTTACAACTTTCATTTAGCCCAATTCGAGTCCAGAGGAGTGGCCTCGGTTCTAGATGTCATAGCTATCGCACTTTACAAGGGTCAAGCAAAGGTCTCATCCTCGGGTAAAACGCTTTTGGTGCCTATAAGTTCCCCAGACGG
>JBILRS010000064.1:0-7965 GCA_044372535.1 Rhodoluna sp. | reverse complement strand
GTCTGCAGACACCAACTACAGCAAGATCGGTCTCTTCCCAGACTTCAACGTTGCTGCTGACGGTGGAATCTACTACGTTGACAACCTGTCATTCAACGGAGCAACCGCTCCTGCGATCACTGTTGCACGCGCAGCAACCAGCACCGTTCTAACCTTCGAGACTTCAGACACGCTTGGTGGCCTAGCCGCTGGTGTCGCTGACGCCAACAAGCCACAGGGTGGCTTTGAAGGTCTAGACACCTCAATCGCCGATGCCCCGACCGGTGGAACTGGTGGCAAGGTTCTAAAGATGATCAAGAACGCTGGCGCGAAAACCTACGCCGGTGTAAACCTGGTGAAGTTCGTTGCTGACACGCGTGTTACCAATGGAACCAACAAGGTCATCACAATGAACTACTACTCGGCAAAGGCTAACTCGACCGTTCGCCTAGAGGTTCGCCCTTACCCAGCAGCAGTTGGCGTCAACGTGACCGCAACCAAGGTCGGTTGGCAGAGACTGACCTTCGACTTCACCAGCGCAGCTGGTTGGTCGGCTGACACCGAGTTTGGAGACCTAACCTTGTTCCCAGACTTCGACGTCGCGGGGGCAAACACCACCTACTACGTAGATGACGTGGCATTCAACGGTGCAGTTACTCCGGCACTACCTGCAGTAGTTGTTGCAGTGAAGCCAGCTCTACGCACGGCAGCAACCGTTGCTGGAACCGCCAAGGTTGGTAAGACTCTTACCGCTGGCAAGGGTTCTTGGACCGGTACCGCTACCATCGCGTACACCTACAAGTGGTACCGCTGCACCGTGGTCGCTAAGACCGCAACCACAGGTCTACCTGCTTCGTCAGCCAAGTGCTCGGCGATCTCTGGTGGAACCAAGTCGACCTACAAGCTAGCTAGCGCAGATGTCGGAAAGTACGTCCGCGTACTAGTCACTGCGAAGAACAGCAAGGGCTACGCTTACTCGCTAAGCAAGTCGACTACCGGCAAGGTAGCCAAGTAACACTCAGCTAAAAGATTCGGCCCCCGGCGAAAGCTGGGGGCCGAATTCTTTAACGTTTTTTGGGGCTATGCCGATTCGCGAATGATGAGCTCTGTCGGCAGAATGCGGGGCTCAACCGGCTCACCGCGCAGTTGGGCGATCATAAGCTCTGCGGCTGCCTCACCGAGCGCCACGATGTCCTGGCGCACGCTGGTAAGCCCTGGGCGTGAGGTTTGGGCGATCAGGCTGTCATCAAAGCCGACCACGGCGACGTCCTGCGGAACAGTTAGCCCGCGCTCTTCGATTGCTGCGATAGCGCCGAGCGCCATTAGGTCGTTGCAGGCAAAGACGCCGTCGATGTCTGGTTGTTCGTCGAGCAGGCGGGTCATTTCGCGCTTGCCGCTGTCGTAGGAGTAGTCACCGTATGCGGTCAGTGCTTTCGCAGGCACCCGTCCGAGTTCACGGTAGGCCTGGTGATAGCCGTCTAGGCGCTGGTGGCCGGCAACGGTCTCGATGTCACCGGCGATGATCGCGACCTTCTTGCAGCCGCGGTTGATCAGATGCTTGGTTGCTGCGTGGCCTCCGCCGAAGTTGTCGGTGTCAACAAAGACAAAGTCGGTAGCAGCGTGAGGGCTGCCGGTGATGACGATTGGGAGGCCTGTCTTGGCTAGCTTGCGAACCAGGGCGTCTTTGTGAAGCTGGAAGAAGATCGCGCCGTCGACTTCGCCAGTGTTCAGGTAGTGGGCCACTGGGCTGTCTACAGAGGATACCGAGGTGACCATGAGCAGGGTTTGTAATTCGTTTTCCATCAGAACGCGGCTGATACCCGAAGTGACGGTTCCCCAGAACGGGTCGGTGAATACGGAGAGGTCGTTATCGATGACAACAGCGATTAGGTTTGTTCGGCCTGATGCCAGAGCGGTTGCTGCGCGGTGTTTTTTGTAGCCGAGGCGTTCAACAACTTCGAGGACCTTAGCTACTCGTTCTGCGTCGACTCTTTCATCGCCGTTCAAGACTCGTGAAACAGTTGCTTCTGAAACGCCGGCTTCTTTCGCGATTACCGAGTAAGTAGCACGTGGCTTTGGCGTCAACTAAAGCCTCCTTAGGGCTACCGGGTTATGAGCGAAGAAAAATCCCCCTGCTGTGAAATTATAGACGAATATGCTTTCGCGGAGTCCTTTGGAGTGCGAACTTGGGTATCAAAATCCACATGGACGATGCCAAAGCGCTTCGCATAGCCTTCTGCCCACTCATAGTTGTCTAGGAACGACCAGGCGTAATAAGACTTAACAGGAGCGCCTTCGGCCACTGCTCGACCGAGAGCTTCGATGTGGCTGGTCAGGTACTCGACGCGGCGGTTGTCTACGACATCGCCGTTCTCATCTGGTCCCTCTGGGTAGGCGGCACCGTTTTCGGTGATCGAGATCTCTTTGATCTCAGGCCAATCGGCTGCAATGCGCAGTGGAAGGTCGTGCAAGCCCTCGGGAGTGATCGGCCAGCCCATGTCGGTGTGCGGAGCTGGGGTCTCGCCGTTTGAACGCTGCGGGAACGGGAAAAGCCCACCCTCGCTCATCGGCTTGTCATTCTCTCTTGGGAGCCCGACGAACGAGTCCGAGTAGTAGTTGACGCCGAGGATGTCGGTCTGAACCTTGACTACCTCCATGTCACCACCGTGAATATGCTTCTGCAGCTTGTCGCCGTAGAGGTCAACGAGGTTCTGCGGGTAGGCCCCGTGGACGATGCCATCTAGCCACCAGCGGTTGATGTGCGAGTCGAGTAGGCCGCCTAGCTCAGCGAGATCCGGGTCGTTCGGGTCTTCGAGTCGGTAGTTGGTCATGTTCAGAGCAATACCGGTGCGAATGTTGCTATTCACCGACTTCATCGCCCGCGAGGCCAGACCGTGCGCGAGAGAAGTGTGGTGGGCGGCAGCGATTGCGTGGTCAAGGTTTTGCACACCGGGTGCGTGAACGCCGTTTGCGTAGCCGAGCCAAGAGAAGCACCATGGCTCGTTCAGGGTTAGCCAGTTGCTGACTCTGTCGCCGTAGGCCTCAACTAGCGCTGCGGTGTAGTCAGAAAGGCGGTAAGCGGTGTCGCGGTTAGCCCAGCCACCGACGTCTTGAAGGGCCTGCGGTAGATCCCAGTGGTACGCGGTTGCCATTGGCTCAATGCCGTGCTCGAGCATCGAGTCGAGAAGGCGGTCGTAGAAGTCAAAACCGCGCTGCTCGCGAACCGAGTCGCCGTTAGGGAAGAAGCGTGGCCAAGCGAAAGAGAAGCGGTAGGTCTGGATGCCCAGATCTCTCATCAGCGCAAAGTCTTCGGCATAGCGGTGGTAGTGGTCGCAGGCTACGCTGCCGTTTTCTTGGTTGACTACCTTGCCCGGTGTGGCCGCGAACGTGTCCCAGATTGAGACGCCTCGGCCATCTAGTTCGGTGCCGCCCTCGATCTGGTAGCTCGCCGTCGCTGCGCCCCACTTGAACGCTTCGGGGAAGTTACTCACCGGATCACCTTATTCTGCAAGTTCTAAGTTTTTGAGGGTGGCGAGGCCTGAAAGTCGCTGTGCGACGACTCTCAAGCCTCGGCCCTTCATCTCGAAAGAATCGATTTTGTGTCACCGGTTACCCCACGGAGCGTGAAACCGATTTCACAAGATTTATGCTACGTTGCGAACTTTAAGGAAATCCACAAGAAACCGCTTTCTTTACCCAATCGTTATCCCTTTTTGAAAACCTTGCCTTGGCCATTGATTGAGTAGTAGCGAATCCAGTTGATCTTCATGGTGGCGCTCTTCACCGACGCATCGGTCTCGCCACCGAAGGTTCCGCCCATGGCTAGGTTCAGGATCAAGAAGAACTCCTGGTTGTAAACGTAGCGGTTGGGCTTCGTGCTCTCAGGGGTGAGCGTGTAGTAAGGAGTGTTGTCGATGCTGAAGACGATCTTGTTAGGCAGCCACTCGATTGAGTACTCGTGGTATTTAGCCGATAGTGGGGTTGGCATGTAGTACGAAGCGCCACGGCCGTTGCCACCGAAGTAACCCGGGCCGTGAACGGTGCCGTGCACAACGTTTGGCGCTGCGCCGCGTGCCTCGATGATGTCGATTTCGCCACCCTCTGGCCAAGTGCCGCCGTTGATGATGGTGTCGCCGAGCATCCAGAAGGCAGGCCAGGTGCCGGTGCCTGAAGGCATCTTGATGTGTGCCGACATCTTGCCGTAGCGGAAACCGAGCAGATTGGCGGTTTTGATGCGCGCGCTGGTATAGGTGCAGGTGAAGCAGCGGTCGAGAATTGGGTTGGTGTCACTCAGGCGATTGGCCGTAATCTCAAGCTGGCCCTTGCCGTTGATCTTCACGTTGCTGGTGTAGTTGGTGTAGTACTGCTCTTCACCGTTACCCCAGCCGTAGCCGTCGGTCAGGTCGTAGTCCCATACCTTAGGGTCTAGGCGCGAAACCTTCTTGTTGTTGAACTCTTGGCTCCAAAGCAGCTTGTATTTCGGGGCGGCGCTGGCGGGAGCCTGAACTCCTGCACCCAGGCAAAGACTCGCGCTGAGGGCTGTAACAGCCATGGCGATAATTCTCTTCGTCTTCATAACACTCAACTTTCGATAATCACACTTTGATAACAAACAGCTCGAAACCACTCTTTGCAGTTGCGGTGAAACCGCTTTCTTAGTTTACTAAGAGTACGTGAAATCGGTTTCACTACATAGCGACAGTTTGATAACAAATCAGCCGAGCACAAGGAGAGCAGAGATGAATAAGAAGAAGATTACCCGCGCACTGGGTGCGGCGGCAATGGCCGCGTCTGTAGGAGCTGCCCTTCTGGTTGCAACCCCGGCCAATGCGCACACTGCCACCCCAATCACCATCACGATCTGGACCTTCGGCGACGTTATCCAGCCGGGCATGGTCCGTGCGTACAAGAAGATCCACCCAGAGGTGACTCTCTCACTTAAGAAGTCAGACCTCGACCCATCGATGACCAACCTTCAGGCTTCTTGCTCGGCATACGTGCAGAGCAACCGCCTAGGCAACCCACCAGACATCGCCGCAGTTGAGGTTTCGTACTCGGGTTACTGGCGTGCATACCCACGTTGCTTCACCGACCTACGCACCCTGAACACTTCGAATGCGAATGCGAACGCCAAGAGCGAGGTTCCGACCTCGTCAAACATCGCGGCTAACCTAAACGCCACCGACATCAAGAACAACTACCTCCCTTGGCGTTGGGAGCAGGGCCTCGGCTACAACGACAGCGTCATCGGTATCCCCACCGACGTCGGAGGCCTAGAAGTTGCCTACCGCGTTGACCTTTTCAAGAAGGCTGGTCTTCCAACCAACCGCGACCAGGTGAGCAAGCTATGGCCAACCTGGGACAAGTTCATCGAGACCGGTAAGAAGTACATGACCAAGATCTCGGCAGCTGACAAGAAGAAGGGCGTTGGCTTCATTGACAACGTTGGAACCATCTACGCCGCCAGCATGAACCAGGGCACCTACAAGTTCTACAAGAACAACGGAACCGACGCTGGTGAGCTTGTTTACAAGGTCAAAGGCAAGATCCCGGTTTACGACCCGAAGACCAAGAAGCAGAAGCTCGACTCAAAGAAGAAGCCAATGTGGACCACCGGCTGGACGCTGAACCCCAACATCACCAAGGCCTGGAACTACACGATCAAGGCCAACGATGCCGGCATCGGTACCCGAATTGGTCAGTACACCACTGACTGGAACGTCGGTATGACCAATGGAAAATTCGCAACGATCCTCGCTCCGGCTTGGATGATGGACTACATCAAGGGACAGGCACCGACAACCAAGGGCAAGTGGGACATCGCCTCGCTTCCTGGCGGTGGCGGTAACCAGGGTGGAACCCAGCTGACTATCCCAGCTTGGTCAACCCCGGAGCGCAAGCAGGCTGCTTGGGACTTCATCAACTGGTACCTAGCACCTGAGCAGCAGCTCACCGTGTTCAAGACCTACGGACTGTTCCCATCGACCAAGTCGATCTACTCAGACCCAGCTCTTGTGAACTACAAGGACCCGTTCTTCAACAACGCACCAGTCGGAAAGATCTACCTAACCGGCATCCAGAAGCTAAAGCCGATCTTCGAGGGCAAGCTGCAGCGCGCCATCGACCAGGTAATCGGTGCTGGTCTGGGTCGTGTTGCTGCCAAGAAGAACACCTCTCTGCAGTCACAGATTCAAGTTCTCTCTGACATCGACAAGGCCGTCAAGTAACCATGGCAGATGTCACAATCAAGGAAGGGAGCCGCCGAAAGGCGGCTCCTTCTCCTTGGAGACCTAAAAAGCAAAAGCCTGTAAAGCAGCAAACGGGAATCCGCTCGCTGAACGGCAAGTGGGGCTACCTCTTCATCGCTCCGTTCATCATCATGTTCTTGATCTTCGGGCTGTACCCGGTTGTTTACTCCACCACACTCGCGTTCTACACCTATGACCCACTATCGCTAGAGCAAACCTGGGTTGGCATGGGTAACTTCAACGACCTTATGGTCGACGACCGTTTCTGGATCGCCCTGCTAAATACCTTCGAGATCTGGGCACTTTCGACCTTCCCGCAGATGATCATGGCGATCGGATTTGCAGCGATTCTTCGCAGCCGGTTCTTGAAAGCCAAGACCTTCTGGCGCACGATTCTCTTGATCCCAAACATCACCTCGGTGATCGCGGTAGCCATCATCTTCGGCCAGCTCTTCGGCCGTGAATTTGGTTTGATCAACCTTGCCATCGGAGGCCTCGGCTTCGACAAAATCGACTTCGTTGAGAACTCGTTTGCCTCACACGTCGCGGTCGCAACCATGATTACGTGGCGCTGGGTTGGCTACAACGCACTCATCTTCTTAGCATCGATGTTGGCGATTCCTGACGAACTCTACGAGTCGGCAGCTCTAGACGGTGCAGGTGCATGGAAGCAGTTCATCTACGTGACCCTGCCGGGCCTTAAGAACACCATTACCTTCGTTCTGATCGTTGGAACCATCGGTGGTCTTCAGGTTTACGCAGAGCCTCTGGTCCTGTCTGGAACTTCAGACGGTGGTTCGTCACGCCAGCTGAGCACGATGACAATGTTCTTGTTTGAGCAGACCTTCATCAACGGCAAGTGGGGTTACGGAGCCGCGATCGGCATCGCCATCACCGTGATTGTTCTGATCATCTCGGCACTCAACTTCATCGTCACCCGAGCCGTCGCAAGCGAGGACAAAGCATGACAACCATCACTCCTAGAATCAGAAGACGCGCGCCGCGCTGGCAGCGAGTCTCGCTGATTAGCTACATCGCCCTAGGGCTCGTGGCGTTTGCCTCTGTGTTCCCTTTCTACTGGATGTTTGTGGTTGCCTCGCAGGGCACCGAAGCTATCTCGAACCCCACACCGGTATTCATTCCGGGGCCTCGCTTCTTTGAAGTGGTTGCCAACGTCTACGAGGTAATTCCGTTCAACGCTGCACTTATTAACACCACAATCGTGGGTGTCGTGGTTGCCGTTGCTCAGGTCTTCTTCTCGGCGCTAGCTGGGTTCGCCTTCGCGAAGCTCAACTTCCGCGGCAGCAAGTTCATGATCCTGTTCGTCATCGGAACCATGATGCTTCCTAGCCAGCTAGGTATCATCCCGCTTTACATGATGATCTCTCAGGCTGGTTGGATGGACACTTTGAACGCCCTGATCGTGCCAGCGCTGGTAACAGCGTTCGGTGTGTTCTGGATGCGCCAGATCGTTGACGCACAGGTGCCAAACGAGCTTCTGGAGGCCGCCAGCATCGACGGCGCCGGCGTAATGCGCATCTACTGGAACATCGTGCTGCCAATCATTCGCCAGAGCGGCTTCGTGCTTGGTCTATTCAGCTTCCTGGCCTCGTGGAACGACTTCCTGTGGCCTTCGCTAGTGCTTCAGACCCCTGCCAACTTCACGGCTCAGGTGGCTGTATCGCAGCTCAAGGCTTCATATGTGATCGACTACGCACTGAACCTCGGTGGTGCCTTC
>JBILRS010000009.1:0-27959 GCA_044372535.1 Rhodoluna sp. | reverse complement strand
GCCAAGGGCCTCACTAACCTCTCAATGTCTGTCACGATCGGCACCCTGGTATTGGCCGCTTGGGCTTTGCCACACGGTTCTGCCCGCCTTGCTCGCGCACTCAACATCGCCGGCCTAAGCGGTTTGGCCTGGGTTCTCTTTGGTGTCTTCGATATCGTCCTGCGCTTCTCTTCGATCACTAACTCGCCGATTGATTCATCGGCCAAGTTCTCTGCGGGTCTTTGGCAGTTCATTACCGAGATTCCTCTCGGCCAGGCTTTGGCGATCTCGCTGATCATCGCGTCGGTTGCATCGTTTGGTGCGCTCATGCTCACTTCACTGCGTTCGACGGCTTTTCTGGCGATCATCGCCTTGGCTGCCATCGTGCCAATAGCGCTGACCGGGCACGCGGCTGGGCAGGTGAACCACGGCACCGCCGTAAACGCGATCGGCATGCACCTCGTCGCCATTACGGTTTGGCTCGGTGGTTTGGTTGCCGTGATGTTGTTGCGCGGCAAAGAGAATGACAAGAATTTCGATTTGGTTTCGCGCTACTCGACACTGGCACTTTGGGCTTTTGCCATTACGGCGATTTCTGGGGTTGCCTCAGCCTGGGTGCGGGTGGTTGATTTCGAGAACCTGTTCACCTCTTACGGTGTCGTTGTGCTCGGCAAGGTTTCGGTCCTGGTAGTTCTGGGTGCCTTCGGTTTTGCCTACCGTCGCGGAATCGTGGCGAAGATCAAGTCGGGCGGCTCTCGACTGTTCGTGAAGCTTGCCGTGGTCGAACTCGCGTTCATGGGCATCGCCGCTGGTCTCGGCACAACTCTTTCGGTCACTGCACCTCCAGCTGAAGAGAGCTTGGGCGGAGTGCCCACCCCGGCACAGATCTTGACCGGCGAGTTACTGCCTCCCGAGATGACCGGCTTGTCATGGTTCACGGCTTGGAAGATTGACATCCTCTGGATCACCATTTGCCTAGCGCTCGCGGTCTTCTACCTATTTGGCGTGTATCGCCTGCACAAGCGCGGTGACGCCTGGCCGGTCTACCGCACTGCCTCTTGGCTCGGTGGCCTCGGGTTGCTGTTCTACATCACCAATGGCGCGATGAACGCTTACGAGCACGTGCTGTTTAGCGTGCACATGATCGCGCACATGATGCTGACCATGGCGGTGCCGATTTTGCTCGTGCCAGGGGCCCCGGTGACTTTGCTGTCGCGAGCAGCGACCAAACGGCACGATGACTCACGCGGGCTGCGCGAGTGGGTGCTCTGGGCTGTTCACACACCTTATGCTCAGTTCTTCGGAAACCCGATCGTTGCGGCCATCATGTTTGCGTCCTCGCTGATTGTGTTCTACTTCACGCCGGTTTTCGGTTGGTCGATGCGAGAGCACATCGGTCACGAGTGGATGATCGTGCACTTCTTGATCACGGGTTACCTGTTTGTTCAATCGCTGATTGGGGCAGACCCGGGGCCAAAGTTGGCTAGCCACCCGATTCGCCTCATGGTTCTGCTGCTAACCCTGACTTTTCACGCATTCTTCGGCCTGGGCATCATGCAGGGTGAATCACTGCTACTCTCAGACTGGTTCGGGGCGATGGGGCGCACTTGGGGGCTCACACCAATCGAAGATCAACAAATTGGTGGCGCAATAGCGTGGGGTATCGGCGAATTACCGTCGGCGGTGCTTACGATAATCGTCTCAAGGCAGTGGTTCTCGGCCGACAAGCGAGAGCAGCGTAGAGCCGACAGGGCTTCCGACCGCATGGGGAACAAAGACATCGAAGATTACAACGCAATGCTGGCTAAGCTGGCGGGTCGTAAAGAGGAACGTTAGTTTGCAGCAGTTATCACTCTCGGCAGAGCAGTTAGCCCTGTTCGAGTACATCGAAAACGAAGACACCAACATCTTCGTGACCGGCCGCGCCGGCACGGGCAAGTCCACGCTTCTCACGCACCTGGTTGAGAACACCAAGAAGAAGGTTGCTGTCGCCGGTTCGACCGGAGTCGCCGCCTACAACGTTGGTGGCCAAACCCTGCACTCGCTTCTCGGGGTCCCACCGGGCCTGCTTGGCAACCAAGAACTGAAACACCACCTAGGTCAGCGCAGCCGCGAGGTTTTGCGCGCAATCGATATGCTGGTCATCGACGAGATTTCGATGGTCAACGCCGACCTCATGGACGCGATCGAGGGAATGCTAAGCCTGGCCAGAGGCAGGGCGAAGGGGCCGTTCGGCGGCGTGCAGATTGTGATGTTCGGCGACCCGTACCAACTTGCTCCGGTTCCGCCGAGCGACCCTGCCGAGCGCCAATACCTCGCCGAGAAGTATCGCAGCCACTGGTTCTTCGACGCCCACTGCTGGGATAAAGCGCCTCTTGAGCGTTATGAACTGCACGAAAACTTTAGACAGAGCGACCCTGAGTTCATCGAGATTCTGAACGCGATTCGCGACGGCTCCTGCAGCCAAGAGATGCTTGATGCGCTAAACGCCATGGGCAACAAGTTCCCGAAGGATCTCGAAACAATCCGGTTGGCAACCACTAACGCAACCGTAGATAAGGTGAATGCTCAGCGCCTCGCTTCGATTCCGGGCATGCCGGCGAACATCCCAGCCGATGTTCCGATTGGCGAGCTCAAGCAGTTTGGCAAGAACCCGCCGGGCGACCCAAACCTCGTCTTGAAGGTCGGTGCGCAAGTCATGTTCATCAAGAACGATGACCAGAACACCAAAAAGAATGACGGCCCCATGCTGCGTCGCTGGGTGAACGGCACTTTGGGCAAGGTTGTCTCGATCAAGAATCAAGACCACATCGTCGTTGACGTCGAAGGCGAAGAGATTGAGGTCGGTCGCTCCACCTGGGAGAAGATTCGCTACGAGCTCTCTGAGGACTTCGACGAAATCACTCAGCGCTTCAAAGAGACCATCGTGCCCGTCACCATGGCCGAGTTTCGGCAGGTTCCGCTCCGGCTCGCTTGGGCAGTTACCATTCACAAGTCACAGGGGCTCACCTACGACGAGATCGTCGTGGACATGGGCAACCGAGCATTCAGCCCCGGCCAGACCTACGTGGCGCTCAGCCGCGTAAAGTCACCCGCCGGCTTGCACCTCACGCGCCGCATCGAAATGGCAGACGTGATTGTTGACCAGGACGTCGTGCGCTTCATGACCGAAGGCCGCGGGCCCTCGTTCGACAAGCTCGTCTAGCGGTTTAGCCACCAGTTGATCGGGTGCTCAACGCGCCCGGCCCACCAAGCCTCGTTGTGACCGGTCATCGGGTAGATCGCGCCAACAAAGTTCTCGCTTGGCATCTTCGCAACGAATCGCTCGTGGAACGGCGCGTATTCGGCGTCGAGCTCAACGGTGCCGGTGTCACTCCAAACGCGGTGCTTGCCGTCCATCGGTAGGTGCTTCACGTACCAGTCAACGAGAGCGTTGCCACCAATCGGCCAGTGGGTCGAGTAGCAGAGAGCCGTGCCGTAAATCTTCGGGTACTTAACCATTGCGTAAAGCGAAGCCAAGCCGCCCATGCTCGAGCCGGCAATTGCCGTGCGCGAAGGGTCGAGCTTGATCGCGTAAAGGTCGCTCAGCACAGGCAAAACCTTCTCGGCGACGATCTCTTGGTAAGTGTTGCCCATGTGCGAGTAGCCGCCAGCTGGGAGCATGTCTGGCGCGATTGCAGCAGCCAGCGCAGGGTTCTCTGCCATGAAGTCCTCGGGCGCGAGCTCGAGCACGCGGTCTTCGCGGCGCTCCTGCCAAACGGCAACGATCAGAGGCTTGCTCTCACTCTGAATTCTCTTTGGGAGCGCGTCCAAGATGCCCCAGGTCGTGCCTTGGGTCGATGAGGCGGGGTCGAAGACGTTGTGTCCGTCGTGCATGACAAGCACCGGGGTCTCGGGGTTTAGGTTCGCCGGCACCCAGACGTCAACGCGGTGACCGTCGAACTCGTACTGGTCGAGGCGACCACCGGCTAGCGCCTTCTTCTCAAGCAAGTGAGCGCGGATGGCCAGGAAGAGCGGGAAGACGAAAGCGAAGGCGGTCACGAACCCGCTGGCAACCAAGAGCGGCCACCACTTGAAGCCGATCTTGCGACTCTCTAGAACAACAAACGCCATTCCGGCAACGCCACCGATCAGCAAATCGAGCGAATAGACCCAGTCGACGGGGCTGGTGAACCCGTCGCCGATGTAGTCGCTGTTGCTGAGAACTGCCTGTGAATTGAACCACATGGCCGTGCCGAGCCCGAGGACTGCGAGAATTGAGTAAAGGACTATTTGTGGACGTGCAGTTGTTGTCATGTTGGTAATCCTTACACAATGAGAGACATCAATTGAAGCGCTTCGCACCACTGGTTATCAAATACGCCAAGACATCCCTATTTGGGTTCATCGCACTCATCGCAATCGGCACCGCGTTCGGCCTTCAGTCGTTTCCAAAACTTGAAGCAGGCGGCTACGAGAACCCTAACTCCGTATCGACCAAGGTAACCAAGCTTCTTCAGACCGAGTTCAAACAACAGGTTCCCGAGATCGTCGCAGTGGTCGATTTCGGCGAGCAGGTAGCCACTCCGGCCAGCGAGCAACGCGCAAACGACCTGCTAATCGACATGCTTGCTCGCCCGGGTGTCGAGCGAGTTACCTCTTACTTCACCCTCGGCCGTCCATCCGCACTAGCCTCAACCGATGGTGAGGCGGCATACTTTTTCGTTCAGCTAGCGCCAAAGGCAGTCGACTCTGAAGTCGCTTCAGAATTCTCTAAGGCCTACGCCGATGGGTTCCAGGGCACGAAGGTTTATCTCAGCGGCTCGGCGATGATCACCAGCGAAATCAACGAGACGATCTCGCGCGACCTCACCAACGCCGAACTTGTGGCCGTACCTATCGTCATCATTTTGCTGCTCTTCGTCTTTGGCTCGCTCGCAGCCGCTGGGCTGCCTCTCCTGATTGCTGCTCTCTCAATCGGCGGGTCCATGTTCTTTGTTTGGGTTTCGACCCAGGTGACAACCACTTCGGTTTTCTCGGTCAACCTGATCACAGCGCTCGGTCTGGGCCTCGGAATCGACTACTCGCTGCTCATAGTGAATCGCTTCAGAGAAGAGCGCAAGCTCGGCGCTTCGGTTGAAGAGGCCGTGCGCATCACCATGTCGACCGCGGGCCGAACCGTGCTGTTCAGCGGTCTGACCGTTTCAATCGTCACCGGCGCGATGTGGTTCTTCCCGCAAACCTTCTTGCACTCGCTAGCTCTCGGCGGAGTCGCCGTCGTGATCGTCTCGGTTGCCGCTGCTCTCATCGCCCTGCCGGCAGCGCTGGTGCTACTCGGCGACCGAATCAACAAGGGCAAGGTTCTCAAGGGTGACCTTTCGCCCAAGGACGTCGGCATGTGGAGTTCGATTTCACGTTTCGTCATGAAGCGCCCGGTCAGCATCCTCGTAGTCACGGTGTTGTCGCTCGGTGGCTTGTTCACGCTCTCAAATGGCGTTGTATTCAGCCAGGTCGATGACCGCATCCTCTCGAAAGAGTCTGATGCGGTGATCGCGTCGAACCAGGTTCGTGAACGATTCTCGGGCCGAGAGGGTGCTCCGGTCGAGATCATCGTTGACTCAGGCAATGAAGCTGCGGTCGTGAAATACGCCGAACAGCTTTCTAAGCTCAAGTTCGTCGAGCGAGTGCAAACCGCTTCTGGAATTACGGTTGCTGGTCAAACCGACCCAACATTTGCCGCCATGTTCGCCAACTACGTCACCGATGATTACGAGCGAATCGTCGTGATCCACAACGTCGAGCCGCGATCACCCGCCGGCTATGACTTCACCGTCAAACTTAGAGCGATCGCGCACCCAGGGGTCGACAACGTCATGGTTGGTGGCACCGCCGCCATCTACACCGACGCTCAAAAGGGCATCGAAGACAACCTTCTCGCGGCACTCACCTGGATCATTCTGGCCACGCTGGTTCTACTCTTCCTCTTCACAGGCTCAGTGCTTCTGCCGATCAAGGCGATTCTGCTAAACATAATCTCGCTGGGCGCTGTGCTCGGTGTGCTGAACTGGGTCTTCGCCAAAGGCAGCCTCACCTGGCTCACCGGCGACTTTGACATCACCGGCACAGTCGACACCTCATCCCTGGTTCTTTTGGTCGTGGTCGCCTTCGGTCTCTCGATGGACTACGAACTCTTCTTGCTCAGCCGAATCAAGGAACAGCACGAACGAGGGTTGTCGACAACCGAATCGGTTGCCCTTGGGCTTCAGCGCTCTGGCCGAATCATCACGGCTGCCGCGCTAGTCCTAGCCGTCTCGTTCGCTGCCTTCGCGTTCAGCGGAGTGATCATCATGAAGATGCTCGGTGTCGGTATCGCTCTGGCCATCTTGCTTGACGCAACAGTCGTTCGAGCCTTGATGGTGCCAGCGCTCATGCGCTTGTTCGGTGAGTGGAACTGGTGGGCTCCGAAGCCACTGAAGTGGGTCTATGACCGCTTCGGGCTAAAAGACTAAAGCCAGCCCAACCGAAGACGAACCACTTCGGCTTGCTCGAGCTGTTTATCGCTGAACCCGCCGAGCCCGAGAACAAAATCGAGCTGCGCCTGCGCTGAATCCTCAACCGGCAACTGAAGGATGCTTTCGATGCGCGACCCCTCGGCGGGGTACTGCAGTTCGAACCTTCTGAAACGGTCCAAGTTGTCACCAACACCCTCGGTTCCAGTTGCTGGCGCTAGACGATCGCGCACAAAACCCAACACGTGCTTGAGCATGTATGAGCGCACCGCCTGACCAGCAATCAGGACCTCGCCTCGACGAGCCCGGCCAACCGCAATCAGAATGAGAGCCAAGAGCAGACCCCATTCCTTCTGTTCTTCGAAAACACCGCCAACGGTTCGCTGCTCAATCGCCTCGACTCGGGCGGTGATGTTGGTTTTGTCTACCGGCACCGACCAGTAGTTCACCGAAGCCAACTCGAGCTCGGGGTCTTCGAACACGGCAAACTCCAGCACGTGCCCGTTGCGGTAAACAACCTTGAGTCCGTGAGCGGTCTCTCGGGCAGCAACAACAATGTCACCCGCGTCTGGCAACCACGAAAGGTCGCCGCGAAGTGCCTCCCCGGCACCTTCCTTAACTACCAAGAAGAAGTCGTGATCTGACCACTCGTCCACGCGCGCGGTGTCTGCCGCCGAGCCGACCAAAACCAAGCCGACGACGTCTGGGTGCGCCTGCGCATTAGCCGCCAAGCGATCCGAATACTCTATGAATGCGTCAAGGGTGTGTGCTGAGGTCATGGCTTAAATCTAGGCGGTAACCTTTATTTATGCTTATGTCAGACCGCGATATCCGCGCATCCATTGAAGCCGGCGAGATCGGCCTCGAGCCGCTAGACATGGGGCTCCTGCAGCCTTCGAGCTTCGACGTGCGCCTGGACCGCTTCTTCCGCCTGTTCGACAACCACAAGTACGCTTACATCGACCCTGCCGAAGACCAGAGCGATCTAACCCGCTTCGTCGAAGTCAACGCCGACGAGGCCTTCATTCTTCACCCTGGCGAGTTCGTCCTGGGCAGCACCTACGAGTTCGTGAAGTTGCCAGACAACATCGCCGCTCGACTAGAGGGTAAGTCTTCACTTGGACGCCTGGGCCTACTTACCCACTCAACCGCCGGCTTCGTCGACCCAGGCTTCAACGGTCACGTGACCCTTGAGCTTGCCAACGTCAGCAACCTGCCGATCAAGCTTTGGCCGGGCATGAAGGTCGGCCAGCTCTGCTTCTTCCAGCTCAGCAGCCCGAGCGAAACCCCTTACGGCAGCGAGAAGTACCTGAACCGCTACCAGGGGCAACGCGGACCAACAGCATCACGCTCGTTCATGAACTTTCACATCACCGACATCGGCAACGAACCGCTGGAGCAGCGCGACTAGTTCTTAAAGTAGAAAACCCCCAGCCAGTAGGCTGGGGGTTTTCTTTTTGAACTGGTTAGTCGACGTGAACTTTAGGTGCAGCATTGACCCGCTGCATCATGATCAGACCGACCAGGAGGACTAGAACGATTCCTAGGATTCCGAAGATTGCGGTCTCCTTGATTCCAGCGGCTGCGGCAAGTCCAAGTGAGATGGTCCAAAGGGTTGGGCTCAAGAACGAAACGGCTCGGCCAGTGGTTTGGTAGAGGCCGAAGAACTCACCCTCGCGACCCTCAGGGGTGAAGCGCGCGATGAACACACGGCTAGAAGCCTGGGCTGGGCCAACGAATAGGCATAGCGCGAGGCCGCCAACCCAGTAGGCAATTTGGCCCGCGCCCGCGAAGGCGAACACTCCGAGACCCGCGATCACTAGCCCGGTGAGTGAGCCCATGATGGTGCGCTTGGTGCCGATGCGGTCGTCGAGGAAACCGCCGAGCGCCGCACCAAGACCGGCAACTATGTTTGCTCCGATGCCGAAGAAGATCACTTCTTCTCGAGAGAAACCGAAGGCAACCGCGCCGAGAATGGCTCCGAAGGTGAAGACACCGGCGAGACCGTCGCGATAGACGGCCGATGCAATCAGGAACTTGAGTGCTTCAGGTGAACGCTTGCGAAGAGCGATGATTTGACGGAAAAGCGCCTTGTAGCTTTCGATGATTGTGACTTTTGGTCCGCGAGGGCCCGATGGGGCTTCGGGCACAAAGAGGACCAGCGGGATGCTGAACACAGCCATCCAAACGGCCGAGAACAAGAAGAGCACGCGGATGTTTTCGGCATTTTCGGTTGAGATCCCGAACCATGGAGTGTCGGGAAGCACGAAACCAACGAGCGAGATTAAAAGAAGAATAATTCCACCGACGTAACCGAGACCCCAGGCGAGGCCAGAGACCTTTCCGATGTTTTTCGGCGTGGTGACCTGGTTGAGCATCGCGTAGTAGTTCACGAACGCTGTCTCTTGCACGATTGAACCGAGGCCGTAGAGCACGAGTCCGAAGATTAGAAGTTCTGGCGTTGGGCCAACGAAGTAGGAGGCCATCATGATCGCAATCAAGAAGCCGGTGTTGATTAGCAACCAACGCTTGCGGTTTCCGGCAGAGTCTGATCGACGGCCGAACACTGGAGCGGTAACCGCAACCACGCCTCCCGCAATCGCAGCGACAATGCCGAGCTGTGCCGACAGAACATTCGGGTCACCGAAGTAATCGCTTGTGATGTAGGTCGCGAATATGAAGGTCTGCACGAGCGTTGGGTATGGCTGTTCAGCCCAATCCCAGAGGGCCCAAGCCCAGGTCGCGCGTCTTGCCTTTTTGTCGATTGCTTTAGTCATGGCTAAAACCTTAGCCACTATGCACAGATAAAACCTGCGATTGGGGTGTCGAATCGGCAACAAATAAAGTTGAGTGACTTGCGCTCAACTTTTTGCGAATTAACTTGACTTCTTCGATCTCATGCTTCAAACTTGAGTCATCAAGGCTCAACTTTGAATCTTGGGTAAGAACAGACAAATTGCGGGCCCCAGGGGTCGGATTTAAAAGGAGAAACAAACATGGCACGTGCAGTAGGTATTGACCTCGGCACCACCAACAGCGCGGTTAGCGTGCTGGAAGGTGGCGAGCCCACCGTTATCGCTAACGCAGAGGGCTTTCGCACCACCCCTTCGGTGGTTGCGTTCACAAAAGACGGAGAGGTGCTAGTCGGAGAAACCGCTAAGCGCCAGGCCGTCACCAACGTTGACCGCACCATCGCGTCGGTCAAGCGTCACATGGGTACCAATTGGACCTTCGACGTTGACGGTAAGAAGTACACCCCTCAGGAGATCTCGGCTCGTATTCTTGGCAAGCTCAAGCGCGACGCAGAGACCTATCTTGGCCAGCCAGTAACCGACGCGGTAATCACCGTTCCGGCTTACTTCAACGACGCAGAGCGTCAGGCAACCAAAGACGCCGGTGAGATCGCGGGGCTCAACGTCCTTCGCATCATCAACGAGCCAACCGCAGCAGCGCTGGCTTACGGCCTCGACAAGGGTAAAGAAGACGAACTGATCCTCGTGTTCGACCTCGGCGGCGGAACCTTCGACGTCTCACTCCTAGAAGTAGGTAAAGACGACGACTTCTCGACCATCACCGTTCGCGCAACCTCGGGCGACAACCGCCTCGGCGGCGACGACTGGGACCAGCGCGTAGTTGAGCACCTAGTCAAGAAGTTCAAGGAGACCTCGGGCGTTGACGTGTCGAAAGACAAGATCGCGCTACAGCGTCTGAAGGAAGCCGCAGAGCAGGCAAAGAAGGAGCTATCGCAGTCGATGAGTGCGAACGTTCAGTTGCCTTACCTCTCGCTCACCGAGAACGGCCCAGCCAACCTCGACGAGACCATCACCCGCGCACAGTTCGAGCAGCTAACCGCCGACCTACTCGAGCGCACCAAGAAGCCTTTCGCCGACGTCATCAAAGAAGCCGGAGTCAAGGTGGGCGACATCGCACACGTTGTCCTGGTTGGTGGTTCGACTCGTATGCCAGCAGTGACCGAGCTCGTAAAGAGCCTCACTGGCGGACGCGAGCCAAACAAGGGTGTAAACCCTGACGAGGTCGTCGCAGTAGGCGCAAGCCTTCAGGCTGGCGTGCTCAAGGGTGAGCGTAAAGACGTAATGCTCGTCGACGTAACCCCGCTGTCGCTTGGTATCGAAACCAAGGGTGGAATCATGACCAAGTTGATCGAGCGCAACACTGCGATCCCGACCAAGCGTTCTGAAACCTTCACCACGGCAGACGACAACCAGCCAGAGGTAACCATTGCAGTGTTCCAGGGCGAGCGTGAGTTCACCCGCGACAACAAGGCACTCGGTGACTTCAAGCTAGGTGGCATCGCTCCGGCACCACGCGGCGTCCCGCAGATCGAAGTAACCTTCGACATCGACGCCAACGGTATTGTCCACGTCTCGGCAAAAGACAAGGGCACCGGCAAGGAGGCTTCGGTCACTATTACCGGCGGTGGTTCGCTACCTAAGGAAGACATCGAGCGTATGGTTCGTGAGGCAGAGGAACACGCTGCCGAAGACAAGAAGCGTCGCGAGGAGCAGGAAGACCGCAACCTTGGCGAGCAGCTTGTCTACTCGACCGAAAAGCTGATCAAGGACAACGACGAGAAGCTACCTGAAGACGTCAAGTCTGAGGTCCAAGCCGACGTCGACGCTCTGAAGACTGCACTCGCCGGCGAGGACATCGACGCTGTCAAGGCTGCGATCGAGAAGCTGAACACCTCTTCGCAGAAGATGGGCGAGGCAATCTACGCGACCCCGTCTGAAGAGGCTCCTGCCGACTCGACCGATGGCGAGGACGTCGTTGACGCCGAAGTCATCGAAGACGAGGACGACAAGAAGTAATGTCTGAAGACAACAACCAAGACGAGACTGGTCAGGGCGAAAGCCCTGACCAGCTCGACCAGGAACTCGCCGATCTAGTCGAAGAAACCGGCCCAATCAGCAAAGAGGCCGAGCTATTAGCCGACCTCCAACGCCTTCAGGCCGAGTTCGTGAATTACAAGAATCGTGTTGAGCGCGACCGCGATGTTGCGCGCAATCTAGCCATTGCCGAAGTGTTTCGTGCACTGCTTCCGGCTCTCGACGACTTGGCGCGAGCCGAGGCTCACGGAGACCTAGAGGGCTCACCGTTCGCTGCAGTAGCTACCAAGCTCCGTGCCTCGGGTGAAAAGTTCGGGCTCAAGGCGTTTGCCGCCGTGGGCGAAAAGTTCGACCCTGAGCTGCACAACGCACTGGTTCAGAACCCAACTGAGGGAGTAACCGAGACGGTTATCGCGGCAGTCGTCGAACCTGGCTACATGGTTGGCGATCGCTTGCTGAGACCGGCAATGGTTGCTGTCAATATTCCGCTCGAGGGTTAGCAATGGCGAGTCAAGACTGGTTTGATAAGGACTTCTACAAGGTCATGGGCGTATCGAAAGATGTGTCTGAGGCTGAGCTAAAGAAGAAGTATCGAAAGCTTGCTCGCGAATTTCACCCAGACCTTCACCCTGGCGACGCCAAGGCCGAAGCACGCTTCAAAGAGATTAACGAAGCCCACGACATCCTTAGCGATAAGGCCAAGCGAGCCGAGTACGACCAGGTTCGCGCAATGGGCAGTGGCCCGAGGTTCACCGGCGGTGCCGGTGGCCAGGGCGCTGGCTTCAATGGCGGTGGCGCAGGCTTCGAAGATGTTTTTGCCAACCTCTTTGGTGGTGGCGGTTTCGGCGGTGGTTTCGGTGGCCCGCAACGCGGTGGCGACCTAAGCACCAAGACCACGCTCGCCTTTATCGACTCGATTCACGGCACCAGCATCAAACTCAACATCAACGGCAAAGATGTAACCGTCAACATCCCTGCCGGAGTCAGCGATGGCCAGAAGATCAAACTTCGCGGCAAGGGTCAGGCCTCACCAAACGGTGGGCCAGCCGGCGACCTCATCATCGACGTCAACGTCAAGCCGCACCCGGTCTTTTCGCGTGACGGCAACAACATCCGGGTAACCGTTCCGGTCACCTTTCACGAGGCAGTCGCCGGTGCAACCATTCAGGTGCCAACCCTCGGTGGCGAACCGGTAAAACTCAAGGTTTCGCCTGGCACCCCTAACGGCCGAGTTCTGCGAGTCAAGGGCAGAGGCGTCCAAGGGGCAAAGGCGGTTGGCGATCTGCTAGCCACTGTAGAAATCGCGGTTCCCGCTCATGTCTCAGACAAGGCAATGAAGGCGCTCGCCGAGTTCGAAGCCTTGCTTCCGGCGCAAGACCCGCGAGAAGATTTACTCAACAAAGCCGGATTGCTTTAGGAGTAGGTGATGGACGAGCTAGACGTAGATACCCCGGTGTTCGCCATCGCAGTCGCTGCCGAGCTAGCCTTCATGCACCCGCAAACCCTGCGCCAGTATGACCGCATGGGTTTGGTAATACCTACTCGAACCGGCGGCCAGTCGCGCCGCTACACGATGCGAAACGTTGCCCAACTGCGCGAAATCGCGCGACTAAGCAACGAGGGTGTGAGCCTCGAGGGCATCAAACGCATTCTCGAGCTTGAAAACCAATCTGCCGCACTACAAAAACGCGTGCGCGATCTCGAGCAGGCGCTCGCCAATGAACTCATGAACCGCCCGGGCGCAAGAGTCTTCGCCGCCGGTGATTCGGGCATCGAAACCCTCGCGCCAGGTCAACGACCTACCCGTCACACTTCAGTAGTTGTTTGGCGTCGCCGTTAGGGGCTAACCCCTAATTTCGTTACTAATTATTAATGTTCGTTTTGGCGACTAATTTGCCGTTTCCCCGTAGTCTTCAAGGTAGATAGCGGTTCGCGCTGTCTCAAATTGGTCGCAGGGGTAACAAACATGTCTAAATTTCGCTTAGTGCTAGCGTCAACAATCGCTTTGGCCATTTCGGCCTTTTCTTCGGGTGTAGTTGCCCAGGCCGCAGAATCGCGCTCGGTAACTATCGCCAACTCGGGGCTCACTCTGACTGGCTCAGCTGTCGCCAACTTTGACCCGACGGCGACCTTACGCCTCAACCTTTCAACGAGCTCCGGTGAAATCACCGTGGCCTTGGGAAGCTCCGGCGCGATAGTTTCTCCAGACTCCGCCTTGAAGGGCGGTACCGTTTCGATCCTCGGAACACAGGAACAGCTCAACGCCGCCCTGGCAACTACTACTCTCTCGCAAGGCTGCACTGCTACTAGAACGATCACCGCGAGCGTGACACCAGGCGCTGATTACACCGTGCTTAATCCAGCCAACGGTCACTTGTACTCTCTTGTTACCTCAAACTCCTCAAGCTTTGCCGATGCAAGAGCAGCGGCGAAAGCAAAAACCATTCCAGGCACCACCGGCTTCGGTTACTTGGCCAACATCACCAGCGAAGCCGAAAACACCTTTCTAAACACGTACTTCACAGCCTCGCCTTTCATTGGTGGATCAGACGCCGCCGCCGAAGGCGACTGGTATTGGCTGGACGGCCCTGAGGCCGGAACTAAATTCTTCTCGGCTGGCGCAGCGGTTAACAATTCATTCGTGAAGTGGGCGCCCAACGAGCCGAATAACTCAAGCTCGACTGAACACTACGCCCAGCTCTGGGGAGGAGACACCTGGAACGACATCGCCGGCGCAACCACTTCTGTAGTTGAGTTCGGTGGCATGCCTGGTGATGACTTCAGTGCGTTCGTGAACACATCGGCCGCCAGCACCGTTACCTTGACAACACCTGTGTTACTAACAGGAGCAGGAACAAGTGCGAGTCCTTACCTGGTTGCCAATGCAACCGACTTCGCTGGGGTTGCGGTCTGTTCGGGCGCGGGTGTTTACTTCCAGCAGACCCAAGACATCTCAATGCCAGACACCTTCGTGGGCCAGGGCAACCTGACGGGTCACTATGACGGCAACGGTAAGAAGCTTGATATCAGTGGCGCCACCCAACTTCAAGGCCCGATCTTTGGCAACATCGCTGGAACCTCTTTGGCCACGGATACTTCGGTCAAGAACCTTGACGTGGTCGGATCGCAAACTCAAGACTTTATGGGCTGCGGAAACGCTGTTTTTGCCGGTTCAATCAACTTTGCGACCATCGACGATGTCAACCTAACCAACGCAAAGATGTCGTCGGACTGTGAAGGCGGCTTGCTGGCTCGCGACATTTCAAACTCCGTGGTCAAGAACTCGAGTGTCACTGGCGAGATTGACCTGATGTTTTTGGTTATGGGGGCCGGCGGTCTTGCAGCCAATGCAGATTCGACGCTGTTTATAAACATCACGTGCAATGTCACCTTTGGGATGCCCGAAGACATGGGATTTTTTGGCAGAGTGATGTCGCTTGGCGCTTGTGTTGGCCGTTCAAGCAATTCAAGCTACACGGATGTTCATTCAACAGGTTCAATAAACCTCACAGATCAGAACATGGGACCGATCATGATGATGCGTTCGATTGGCGGGCTAATTGGAGAGAGCTACACGGACTCCATCTTGGACTCATCTTCGTCTGTATCAATCACAACCTCCCGAGGCGATGGTGTCGGTGGCCTCATCGGAATGTCCAACCTTTCAACTATTAACCGTTCCTTTGCCACGGGAACCATCTCAGACACCGATGGGTACGAAATCGGCGGACTAATCGGCTACGCCGCGGCATCAACTGTGAGCAACACCTACGCAACCGGCGCGGTCACGGCAAACCAATATGGGGGCAGCCTGATCGGAAACATGCAGGCGGGCACGACATTGACGAAGTCATACGCAACTGGTCTGGTAACCGTTAGCCAAGGCGGCTCTTCTAGGGGCCTTGTCGGCAACTCTGACACCGCGAGCCTGACTGACTCGTACTGGAAGATTCTCGCAAATGGCGTGCCTTCTACGATCGAGTCTTTCGGTCAAGAGGTGCCAAAGCACTCTGGAGAGCTGAAGAAAGCCTCAACCTTTGCCAACTGGAACATTTCGGCTACTCCTAACAGCACCCACGACTGGGCAATTTGCCCAGGAGCCAATGGCGGTTACCCTTACCTCGCCTGGCAGCAGCCAGAAGGTGCCTGCGCTAGAAGCTTCACCCCTGGGGCATCCGCAACGATGAACGGGCTGGCCTATGTAGGCGGCTCGATGAGCGTTACGCCAGTCGGCTGGGACCCTCTTGCAACGCTGAGCTACCAGTGGTTCGATGGTGCAACTCCGATTACTGGAGCCAACGCAGCCTATTTTGAGCCGACCTCGGCTCTGAAGGGCAAGCTTGTCTCGGTCAAGGTAATCGGCACTAAGGATGGCTACGTTTCAGCCGAAGTTATGTCTGCTTCAGCGAAGGTCGCCGGTGCCCCTCTAACCGCAACTGTGGTGATCGGCGGCTTCGCGCCTAAGTCCGGCAAGATTAGCGCGGCCACCAAGGCAGCGGTTACCAAGACCCTCAAGGGTGCCGGAACCGTCCTTGCGGTCAAGTGTGACGCCTTTGCGACTGGTAAGAAACTGACCGCCGCTCAGAAGAAGCTAGCCACTACTCGCGCCAACGCGGTGTGTGCAATGGTTAAGGCGACTCACAAATCAGCGGCCAGCAGGTCTGTAACTTCGATCTTCAAGAAGACCGACAAGATCGCTGAAGGCGTGCGAGTGACGTTCACCAGCGTCAAGTAATAGTTTGAAGAAGTAGTAAAAAGCGAAGCCCCGCAACCAGAACTCTTGGTTGCGGGGCTAAACTTTTTGGCATGTCAGAAAACAACAGTGAACGTTCATACGGTCAGGGTGCTCAGGGCGAAATAAGCGCGCCAAAGCCTCAAAAAGTTAGCCTGTGGACTCGATTCCGCTACTCATTCGATAACTCAATCGCGCGCGGTGGCGCTTTCGTTGCGTGGATGTTTGCCGCAATGGCCCTCTTCTCGATCCTCTTGGTCTTCATCGCTCTGATCCTTCGCGGTATCCCAGTGCTGGCCGCCACACTAGAGGTCAAGGCCGGCGTTCTAGACTTCAACACCTTCTGGGCCTCCTTCGCGAAGCTTTTCGGTAAAGGTGGCGAGCCAACCTGGGCCGATCGCGTTATCGAAGTTCTCTACTGGATGGTCACCATCACCGTGACAGCAAGCGTCACCGGTTTCATTGTTGGAGCCATCGGACGCACCTTCGAGAAGCTGCGCAAGGGCAAGAGCCCAGTAATCGCAAGCAACCACACTCTGATCCTCGGTTGGTCAAACCGCGTGTTCCCGATTCTGAAGGAGCTCGCTGTTGCAAACTCGAACGTTCGCAAGGCGACCGTAGTGATCTTCTCGACTCACAGCCGCGACTTCATGCAAGACGAAATCGACGCCCGTGCCGAGGGTCTAGGCAAACTGCAGGTTGTCACTCGAACCGGTGACCCAACAAACCCAGGTGATCTGAAGCGAGTCAACCTCTCGAACGCAAAGTCGGTAATCATCTTGGATGCCGACGAGACCGGCGACGCCACAGTGGTTTCGACCGTCCTCGCCGTGAAGTCGGTAAATGCCAACCCGGCGTTGCGAATCATTGCCGAGCTCGACGACGCTCACACCGCCGAAGCGCTAGAGACCGCTACCGAAGGGCAGGTCATTGCCGTGCGTTCGCACGACGTCATCGCCCGCGTTACCGCCCAGGCCTCGCGCCAGCCAGGTCTCGCCGCTGTCACTCTCGATCTTCTCGACTTTGGCGGTGACGAAATCTACTTCCAGAACGTCCCAGCGCTCGCGGGCAAGACCTATCGCGACGCACTGCTCTCGTTCAACACCGCATCGGTTATCGGCCTGGTCGACGAAAAGGGCGGCGTTGCGCTGAACCCGAAGCAGACTGCGAAGCTAACCGCAGGCTCGAAGGTCATCGCAATTGCCGAGGACGACGACAAGGTCGTTTACAGCGGCGTGATCACCACGAAGCCGGCCAAGGATTACAAGGCAGGCGCGCCAATCAAGCGCAAGGCCGAGCACCTACTGTTTATCGGTTGGTCTTCGATGGGTCGCTCGGTTCTCACCGAACTTGCCACCTACCTACCTAAGGGTTCGACCGTTCACATCGTTGCCCAGAACCGCTTTGTCGATGCAGCTCTTTTTGCCGACATGGTGTTCGGTGCCAACGTCAAGGTCACTCACGCCGCTGTCACTGGCGACATCGATGACCTAATCGCAGCTGCATCTGCCAAGCGTTACGACGAAATCATCGTTCTCGGCTACCGAAACGCAATTAGCGAGGCTGAAGCCGATGCTCAGACCATGCTGACCATGCTTCAGATGAACCAGCTGTTCGAAGCTAAGGGCAACGGTGTTGAGCCAACCCGCTTGGTCGCCGAGATCCTGGACTCGCGCAAGGCAGAACTCGCCCGAGTGGCAGCCGTCGACGACCTTGTAGTCAGCGACAACCTAGCCGCTCTGTTGATCTCGCAGATCAGCGAGAACCCATCGCTGGCCCCTGTTTTCGAGGATCTCTTCGATGCCGCTGGTGCCGCGATCAACGTGAAGCCAATCGAAAACTACGTGCCTGTTGGTAAGAAGATTGCCTACGCCGAATTGGTTGCCATCGCAGCCGCTCACGGCGAATCTGCGGTTGGCTACCGGGTTCTTGCCGAGTCGGCTAATGACTCATCAACCGGAGTGCGCCTCAACCCGGCCAAGAACACCGAGTTCACCCCAGCTAAGGGCGACTCGCTAATCGTTATCGGCAACGTAGGTTAGAGCAAGTAACTTGAACGAGGTGCCGCAACTGTCGGCTGACGCTGTAGTTGCGGCACTTCGAGCAGTTTCGCCGGCCCCCGATTCAAAGCGAGTAGCCGACCTGCAGCGGTTTTTCAAAACCGAGCCAGGTGGTTACGGCGAGGGCGATCGGTTTTTGGGGCCAACTGTTCCGCAAACCCGCGAAATCGCCAAACAGTTTCGCGACCTGCCGCTCGACCAACTCGACCTGTTGCTCGACTCGCAATGGCACGAGGTGCGCCTTACTGCGCTTCATATCATCGTCGGCCAGTTTAGGCGCGCGAAGACCAAGGCTCTACGCGAAGAGCTCTTCAACTTTTACCTGGACGCCGCTCTGCGTGGACGAGTAAACAATTGGGACCTCGTTGACACCTCGGCACCGACCTTTGGTCAGTGGCTAGTCGAGCAACCGAACGATGATTTACTGGCTACTCTCGCCGGTAGCAGAGCGCTTTGGGAACGTCGTTTGGCAATCATGCTCACCTTCGCCCACATTCGAGGCAAACAATTTAATGTTTCTCTTCGAATCGCGAAACTGCTAATTAGCGACGAGCATGACCTCATCCACAAAGCAGTTGGCTGGATGCTCCGCGAGGCGGGAAACAGAGAAATTTCGGTTTTGCGAACCTTTTTAGCGGAAAACCAGAAGAAGATGCCTCGCACTATGCTGCGTTACTCGATCGAGAAGTTAGACCCTGCCGAGCGGGCTAAATGGATGGCGAATTAGCTACGAAACAGCGCGCCTTGGAGGCAGTGGTATTCCCCTGTTTCTGTGCCTTGAGGCCAAAGTGGCTAGATAGATTTTAATCATTCGAGCCTTCCAACTAGTGGCCCGACCATCAAAAATCAACGAAGGACTAACTTTGTCTATTTCCAAAAAGCTCGCGGCAGTCATCTCGGCCGCGTCTGTAGTGGCAAGCATGTTCGCTGCCGCTCCTGCAAACGCAGAAAGCACCGCGGCGTTCATCAACCGCACCATTTCAAGCTCGGTTGATCGCCCAATTGATGAGGTCAACCACACCGTCAAGTTCTACGCCGGTGAAGAAGTTAATCTCTACATGAACGGTTCAATCAAGGGCAGCGTGCTCAGCACCAGTGCACTCGCAAACACGGTGCTAACCGTCGACGGCGGCTACTCGGTTGTCTCGGGAACCATGTCGCAATTCGGCGGCAAGAGCATCTACGTGAGCGGACAGAAGGGGAACACCCAGTTCAACGAAATGAGCCCACCGGGAGCAACTGAGTTAAAGATCACCAAAACACTCGATGCAAACGTCACAAACATGAACGTCAACGTGAACGTCAGCGGCACCGCAACCACCGATGTCGTTCTAACCTTCAACCCGATCGTAAAATTTGGCGACTACGTTGTGACCGCCGATGACTACGACTGGGGTAACACTGAGTCTTCTTCAAGATCTGGCGGTTCTTACAACCCAGAGTCCAACGGAAAAGTTCGTGTTGGAAGAGCTGAAGACGAGAGAATGAGCTTCTACGCTGACACCGCTTGCGTCAACACAGCTGGTCTTGCTCCGGGCGACGTTCTTGAGTCGACCATGACCGTGTCTGACGGCACCTCGAACGTTGGCACCTCGAACCCTTACTGGCAGATCAAGGACGCTCAGGGCATGTCTAATGGCCCTGGCACCGAAGGTGACACCTTCACTTTCCAGACATTGCAACTGGGTTCTACGCTCTCGGTAAACAACTTTGTCTCTGTCGGCACACCGGTTGCTGGAAAGACCTACACCTTTGGTGAAGTCAAGATTGTCAAGCAGGGCACCACTGAGAACTTGATGGTCGGCTGCGCAACTTCTGCAGTTGCCGCAACAATCACAGTCGCTTCAACAACAATCACCGCGACGCTTGACGCCTCTGCTGACAACGGCAACATGGGTCCAAAGTTCAACAGCTACACTTGCGCGCTTTACTCTTCCACCGACGCCAACCGCACCACGGTGGTTAAGAGTTCTCGCGGCTACATGATGATGCCAATGGGTGGCGGAATGCCATCAACCACTTGCATCTTTAGCTCTTTGCCTGCAGGCACCTATGTGGTTGGTGTTCGCGGCACGAGCTGGAGAGGTATGAGCGAAGAAGTCATCGTCGCTGGCACCGCAACCGTAACCGGTGGTGTAACTCCTCCAGTAGTAGTCAAGAAGAAGACCCCACGCGTTCCTACCATCGCAACCAAGGTGAAGGCCGGTAAGACCTTCTCAATCGCCTTGAACGCGACCAAGGGAACCGCGAAGACCGCTGCCAACCTAGACGGCCTAGTAACCAAGGTTGTCTTGGCTTCAAGCTCAAAGGGTTTCTGCTCGATCACCCCTGTGATCAAGTCGAAGAAGATCGCCGGTTACACCGTGAAGGGTCTGAAGGTCAACGCCACCAAGTGTGCCGTTACCATCACCATCACCGGTAACACCCTCTTCAACAGCCTGACCAAGACCGTAAAGGTCAACGTCACCAAGTAGTTGAGATAAAAGTGAAGGCCCCTGGGAAACCGGGGGCCTTTCTTTTTAGTTGATGGTTACAACCACCGGGACGTGATCGCTAGGACCTTCACCCTTTCGCTCGTCACGCACAATTTCGGCATCTGTGACGCGTTCGGCAAAGGCGTCTGAGCCAAGAATGAAGTCGATTCGCATGCCTTCGTTGCGCGGAAACCTCAGCTGCTGGTAGTCCCAGTAGGTGTAGCCGGTCGGAATTAGCTCGCGAACCGGGTCGCGCAACCCAATCTGCTCGAAGGCCTCGAAGGCCTGGCGCTCGGGAGCTGAAACGTGAGTTGATCCCGCAAAGTCGTCGATGTTCCAGACATCGGTGTCTAGGGGAGCGATGTTGAAGTCGCCCATGAGCGCGAGCGCTTGGTCGGGGTCGTGCTCGAGCCATTCGGCCGTGTTGGCAGCCAGGCGATCGAGCCACTCAAGTTTGTAGGTGTAGTGCGGGTCATCGAGGGTTCTGCCGTTCGGCACATAGAGGCTCCACAGGCGAACGCCGTCGAAGGTAGCCCCCATCGCGCGCGCTTCTAAGACCTCTTTGAACTCTGGCATTCCGGTGAAGCCGATTTCGACGTCCTCGGCTTCGATCTTGCTAGCGAAGGCGACACCGTTCCACTGGTTCAACCCGTGCATGGTGACTTTGTAGCCAATCGCCTCGAATGCCTCAACCGGAAACTGCTCTGGCTTGCACTTGATTTCTTGCATCGCTAGCACGTCGATCTCGGCCCGCTGAAGGTAGTCGGTTACCCGACCCACGCGAGTGCGAATCGAGTTGACGTTCCAAGTGGCTATGCGCATTTCTCAAGACTAGGGCATCGTTTTTCGGCAGAAGTACCCTCTGGCGCATATTTCCGAAAGCCCGAATTTGGGGGACTTTATTCTCGATATAAGGTTCGAAAAAGGAAAACATGTTCAAGAAAATCTCTGGTGTAATTCTCGCTGCAGCTCTCGTCTTCTCGGGAGCAAACTCGGCCCAGGCTGCCACTCCTACCGCAGCCTTCGAAACCTTTTACGAGACTGCTTCGCTAAGCAGCCCAGCTGCCGGTGCTGTCACTCGCATTGTAGGCACCGACCTAGATCAGGTCACCGGCGCTAAGTTCGTTGGCGTCTCGCCAGCCTTCGGCGCCCTCACGGCTGCCATTTCTGCCCAGACACCGACTTCGCTGAGCGTTGCCATTCCAACGGTGGCAGGCAACGGTACTTCACAGCTATTTCTAACCACCGCTTCAGGTGATATAGAGGTTGGCTACTTTCAACACGTCGGCGCAACCAAGATCACTTCGTCAATCGGCCTTAGCAGCAGGGTGCCAATGGCGGCAACCGCTCGAGTCAACGATCCAGCACGCGATCTGAGCAACTATGCCGACGTGAATGTGACCAACTTTGCCGTGGGCACGTTCCCGGTTACTTACACGACGAACAACGCAGCGATCTGCGCCGTTGTTGCCAAGACCCTTACCTTCACGGGTGTCGGCACCTGCATTTTGAGCGCGCAGCTGACCGAGACGAACGGCATCGCCGCTTCGAACATCGTCACAAAGGAGATCGTAGTTTCGGCTGCGGGTCTGGCCCAGACCATCAAAGCGCCAGCGCCGAACACCATGCAGACCATCCTTTTAAATATGTTTGACCTCAAGGCCACAGCAACCTCTGGTCTACCAGTGACTTACACCAGCGAAACTCGTTCGGTTTGCCGAGTGGTAATCGACAGCATTCTGCCGCTTACTCTAGGCACTTGCACCATCACGGTGACCCAGCCTGGTAACGCTACCTACTCAGCTGCCACCCCTTACGTCTACAACATCACAATCACGGAAAAGGGAGTTCCTGTAACACCTGCAGCGAAGACTTCGCCGAAGTACCCAACCGTACTCACCAAACTGAAGGCAAAGAAGGCCTTCACAATTTCTTTGAACGCAACCAAGGGTTCCGCTAGCGCCGGAGCTAACGTCCACGGTCTAGTAACCAAAATCGCTGCATCCAAGGCATCCAAGGCCATCTGCACAGTCACAGCGGTAAAAGCCAAGAACAAGAAGGTTGTCGCTTACTCGGTCAAGGGCCTGAAGGCTGGAAACTGCTCAATCACGGTAGCCATCACTGGAAACGCAATCTACAAGACCGAGAGCAAAACCTTCGTGGTGACAGTCTCCAATTAGCTTCACGCTTAAACTTAAGCGTATGACTTTCACATCACCCGCCAAGCCTCGCCTCGTCGAACTCATCAAGGAGCTCGCCGTTGTGCACGGGCGGGTGACCCTATCGAGCGGAATTGAGGCCGACTACTACGTCGACCTTCGCCGAGCAACCCTCCACCACGAAGCAGCCCCGCTTATCGGCCAGGTCATGCTGGATCTCTTGGACGACGCCGGAGTCACTGACTTCGTTGCCATCGGTGGTCTAACAATGGGTGCCGACCCGGTTGCCACCGCTGTGATGCACCAGGCGGCAGCGCGCGGACGCACCATCGACGCATTCGTGGTGCGCAAGGCGCCGAAGGGCCACGGCATGGGGCGCCAGGTAGAAGGCCCAGACGTAGCTGGTAAGAAGGTTGTTGTTGTCGAAGACACCTCAACCACCGGGGGCTCACCGCTTGCCGCGGCAGAGGCTCTCGAGCGCGCGGGTGCGATCATCGTTGCCGTTGCTACCGTCGTTGACCGCGACACCGGAGCGCAAAAGGTTATCGAGGACGCCGGCTACCGCTACCTAACCGCCGTCACCCTCGATGACCTAGAACTGCGCTAAATGCGCCAATTCGTTCTTGCCCAGATAGCCAACTTCGCCAGCATTGTTGGTGGTTCGATTACTTTCATCGCACTGCCTTGGTTAGCACTGGAGCTCACGAAGTCTTCGACGGCTGCGGCAATCGCCATCGCGTTCACATCGATCCCAGTGATTTTGCTCTCGCCGTTTTTGGGTTCACTTATCGACAAATTTGGTCGTCGACGCGTAGCTATTTGGTTTGAGCTTGCCGTGATCGCTGTTCCGGTGTTCAACGACTCTTTCGGAATCACCATGGTCAGTCTGGTCATCTTTTCAGTGATCAAGATGGTTTTTGCCCCCGGCAGCCAAACGGCTCGCAAGGCGTTGGTCCCAGATGTCGCCGAACGCGCAGGGCTAACTCTCGACAGGGCCAACTCGGTGCACGAGAGCGTCTTTGCCGCTGGTTTTGCCGCTGGCCCAGCAATTGCCACGTTCTTGATTGCAAGTTTTGATGTCTATGCATCTTTCTGGGCAGCGGGGGTAGCGGCAGCTGTTTCAGTACTGGCGATGGCCCTGATCCGGGTTTCGGAGCGCCAGGAGTATGACCCGAATGACGAGCAGGGCAATATTTTTGTATTCGCGATCCAGGGAATCAAGACTTTGGGTCGAATCAAAGTGCTCGGCCTTGTGTTCATAGGGTTCCTAATGCTTTCGATGGTCTATGTCCCTACCGAGATGGTGGTTTTGCCTCGATACTTCAACGAAATCGATGACCCGCAGGGCCTCGGCATCTTGATTACCACGATGGCTGGCATGAGCATGGTGACTGCACTCGGGTTTGAATGGCTCCAGAAACGCGTGGGATACGCGAATATCCTGCGTATTGCCATCGGTGGTGTCGCTTTAGCCATGCTTCCGATGTCGTTCTTTCCGCCACAGTGGGCCATGATTGCCCTCGGAGCAGTTCTCGGCGGAGTTTGGGGCCCGGTTGCACCGCTCTTGAACACGGTGATCCAAAAACTTGTCGTTGCCAATATGCGCGGTCGCGTCTTTGCGCTCGAGATGATGCTCTGGAACGTGGCGCCACTCACATCGTTCATCGTTGTGGGCCTTTGCCTCGACGCCTGGGGTGTTCAGCCGGTTTACCTTGGCCTTGCCCTAATCATGATTGTTTCGGCGATTTGGCTGGCGTTCGCACCTAGATTGCGCGATCTGAAGGCCATCGAAGGCTAAGACCATAACAAAACCATAAAGGTCTTGTGAAAGCGCTTCCTGAAAGCGGTTTCTCGGGTAACTTAGGAATCAAGCGAGCCTTCGCGTCCGCCTTAACCTCCGAAAGGTACCCAATGAAGTTCTCTCTAAAGCGTGTACTAGCCACAGTTGGTGCTTTTGCCCTAACTCTTGGCGGTCTAGCCGCGGCCACCAGCCCAGCTAGCGCAGCTGCCCCGTACTCCGGCGCATTCATCACTCTCGTCAGCCCAGTGCTCGACGAAACCAACACCAGCGAAGCAACCAAGAACCAGGCCATGGCTCAGACTTGGGTTGATTCGGGTTGGTTCGGCACCGGGCTCAAGTACCAGCGCTCTTTCGCGCCCGTTGGCTCGACCATCACCTTCGTTTACCACGTCGCTGACGCCCAGGGCAAGTCGCTTGCCGGCCAGCCAGTCACGCTGCGTGTAAACAAGCAGTACTCCAACTCTGCGGCAGCGATCAGGATCGACGGCCAGATCGCCAAGCCATCTTCCAGCGCAGCCGACGGCCTTCGTGTCACTCACTACACCGATGACTCGGGTCACGTCGCCTTCACTATTCTGAACACGGACACTCCGGGAACCACCGAGCAGGAGCCAGCTAGCTTCACCGACGCACCGATCATTGCTGAAGATGGCCTAGACGACATCCACGTTCAGGTTCTGCCTCAGATCGTCGGCGAAAAAGAAGACCACTCGGTCATCACCGAGATCCACTTCTACGAGCCTTCAAGCAATACCCCACAGCCGGTGACCAACCCAACCATCCGTCTGCAGACTCCAAAGCTGACCGACACCAACTCGATTCCTCGCACCGACCTAGAGACCCTTTTCAGCGTCACTAACAACTGGTACGCACCTGGAATCAAGGTTCGCCAGGCTTACCTGCCTACCGGTAGCAACAACATGCTCACCTACCGCGTCACCGACGACAACGGCAAGCCTCTTCGTAACGCTGAGGTCAAGCTGAAGGTCAACAAGGCTCGCTCTGGCTCAAACGCCAAGATGACCAACGGTGTGACCCCAGTTGACCTAACCAAGGACAACTCGGCTGCAACCGGTGACAACGACCAGGCACTCTGGACAGGCACCACCGATGCATTCGGTACCGTCACGTTCAACTTCAAGAACTTGGACACCGTTGGCGAGGCAGTCCCTGCAACCAAGACCAGCCCAGTACCAACCACTGGCGCAAAGTTCAGCCAGCTATGGCCTGAGGTTACCGCTGGTGCAGACCGCGCAGACATGACCGAGTTCCACTTCTTCGGCACCTTCAAGGCTCCGACTCGCAGCGTTGCAGCTACGGTTTCGGGGACCGCAAAGGTCGGTAAGACTCTTACCGCGAAGAACGGCACCTGGTCGGGTACTGCACCGATCGCCTACACCTACAAGTGGTACCGCTGCACCGTAGTCGGCAAGACCGTGGCAATCACCGCCCCGGCTAGCTCGGCAAAGTGCGCAGCGATTGCTGGCGGCACCAAGTCAACCTACAAGTTGGCTAATGCCGACAAGGGCAAGTTCGTCCGTGTTCTAGTAACCGCTAAGAATGCAGCCGGAACTGGCCTGTCACTAAGCAAGACGACCACCACCAAGGTCGGCTAACAAACCAACATGCTCAAGAATGGGAGTCGAAAGTTAGCCGCACTCGTTGTGGCGCTTTCGTTCCTGTTTCTTGGTCAAACTGCTAGCTCGGCGGCCGTGCCCAAAGTGGTCACGGCCCCGAGCATTAGCAAATTCGCCACGCTAGGCACCACGGTCACTGTGGTCAGCGCTAAGTTCAGTGCTAAGGCAACAATCGCAACCGCGTGGTTGCACAATGGCAAGGCGATCGCCGGAGCCACCAAGACCACATACAAGCTGACAACTAAGCAGTCCAGTGGCACCCTGCAGGTCAAACAGACCGCCAAGATTTCAGGCAAGACCCTCACCGCACTCTCAAACAAGATCACCATCGGCAAACTCTCTGTCTCGGGCTCTTTGGCAATCTCCTACACGAGCCCAGCTCAAGAGACCATGCAGGTCTCTCTTCCAGCTCTCCAGCCAGCCGCCAGCAAGGTTTCGTACCAGTGGTTGCGCAATGGCTTCGATATTCCAAACGAAAACCTTGCCACTCACGCCGTGGCGAGCTCCGACAAGGGCGCCCTAGTCTCTGTGAAAGTAACCTTCACAGCTCCCAAGGGATACCAGGCCCTAGAACTAACTTCAAAGACACTTAGCCCAGCTGCCATGACTCGCACGTACGAGCAGATCTGGTCAGACGAGTTCAACGGGGCAGCCGGCGAAATGCCCGACTCAAGCGTTTGGGCACCTGAGAACGGCGACGGCGTGGCCTTTGGTATCCGCGGATGGGGCAACAGCGAACGCCAGTGGTACAAGCAAGAACTCTCAACCACCGACGGCAATGGCAGCCTAGTCGTTCGTGCTACGAAGACCGGCGCATCCGATCAGAAGTGCTACTACGGCCAGTGCGAATGGTTCTCGAGCAAGTTTGTCACCAAGGGCAAGGTCAGCTTCAAGTACGGCCGTTACGAAGCCCGCATCAAGGGAGCGCCAGGAAACGGCGCCTGGGGTGCGTTCTGGAGCCTTGGAACCGACATCGACACCAAGCCTTGGCCTTCGTGCGGCGAGATCGACTTCGTTGAGCTAATTGGCCGCCAGCCTTTTGACGTGCTTGGCTACTCACACGGACTCGTCTCATGGGGTGCTGGCCGCGGCGCAACAACTCAGCTCGACACCGATTGGTCGCTCGGCTACCACACCTACGCCGTCGACTGGTTGCCAGACCAGCTGATCTGGTACGTCGATGGTCAGGTTTACGGAGTCGTAGACAAGTACGACCGCGACTGGCGCTTCGACAAGGAGTTCTACCTAATCTTCAACCTCGCAATGGGTGGCAACCTGGGCGGCGCCATCGACCCTACTCTCACCCAGACAGACATGCTGATCGACTGGATCCGAGTCTCAAAGATCAACGGCATCGGCGAAGTTTTCAGCAATAAGTAGGTATGGACTTCAAGTTCGCTCCCGTCGGCACGCTGCCAGAGGCTCCCGAAAAGATTGCGCGCCGAGCGGCCAAGCGGCTAGTGCAGGTGGAGCGGGCGACCGGTCTATTCAGCTCAGGCGTCAGGTACACAGAGCGTGAGGTCAACGAACTTCTAAAGACGCTCTTCGAAGACCACGTGTTCGCTAGGCGAATGATGATCGAGCACCGAATACTCGACCGCACGGCAAACGGCTCTGAATACTGGAAGCTCTAACCACCCGATTAAAGAAAAAGGGCCCGCCACCGTTTCCGGTAGCAGGCCCTTCTCTTTTAGCTTTAGCCCTTTACGGCGCCATCCATAACACCCGACACCAGGCGGCGTCCGACGAACACGAACAGTAGAAGCAACGGCACGGTTGCCA
>JBILRS010000007.1:0-28890 GCA_044372535.1 Rhodoluna sp. | reverse complement strand
TCGGTTTCACCGGTCGAGCTCAGGTGGCTGAAGATTCCGATCACCTGAGCCTTGCCGGCTTCAACTGCCTTCGCGGTCTCGGCCAGCAGTTTCGGCCATTCGTCGACGCTCGAGCCGTTGCGGCCAAGGCCGGTGTCGATCTTGAGGTGAAGGTGTGCGGTCTCGCCCGCGATTTCGGCGGCGGCAACGGCCCTGTGAAGTTGTTCGAGGTTGGCGATTCCGAGGTCGATGTCGTTGGCGACGGCTGCCACAAAGTCGTCTTCTGGGTCGTGCAACCAGGCGAGCACAGCCGCGGTAACCCCAGCCTCACGCAGAACCAAACCCTCGGCAACATCGGCAACCGCAAAGCCGCCGCAACCGGCAGCCTCGAGCGCCTTGGCAACCTCGACCATTCCGTGGCCGTAGGCGTTTGCCTTGATCACCGGGAGCACGGCTGCCTCGGTGCGCGCGGCCATCGTCAGGTAATTGTGAACGATCGCGTCGAGGTCGATGGTCAGAGTTCTCATGCCTCGGCCACCACAAAAGCTATTGCCGAACCGGCGTCGTGACTGATCGAGAGGTGAAGCGAGTTGATGCCCCGGCCGGCAACAAACGAAGCGGTTGAGCCGACGGTCGAAAGCGAAGGCTTGCCCAGTGCGTCTTTAGAAACCAGGACCTCGTGCCACTGCAAACCCGAAGGGTCGCCAACCGCCTTCACTAGAGCCTCTTTGGCGGCAAACCTGCCAGCCAGGGTTTCAACCGAACCCGAGCGCTCAGACTCGGCAAAGATCTTTTCAACCAGTTCGGGCGTCTTAGTTATTGCGCGCTCAAACCTGGCCAGATCGACCAAGTCAACGCCGACGCCAACGATCATGATCTATTCGACCGTCACCGACTTGGCAAGGTTGCGCGGCTGGTCGACGTCGAGGCCCTTTGCGGTCGAAAGTGCCAGAGCGAAAGCCTGGAGCGGAATAACGGTCAGAATTGCAGCAAACATCGGGTCGCTCTGCGGCACGAAAATCACGTGCTCGGCGTAGTCGGCAACGTTTGGGTCGCCCTCTTCGGCAATCGCAATAACGCGAGCACCGCGAGCGCGAATCTCCTGAATGTTCGAGATCACCTTCTGCTGAAGCGAGTCGGCGTCGCGAGGTGATGGCACGATCACAATGACCGGCTGTCCCTCTTCGATCAGAGCGATAGGTCCGTGCTTCAACTCACCGGCAGCGAAGCCTTCGGCGTGAATGTAAGCAAGCTCCTTGAGCTTGAGCGCGCCCTCCATAGCAACCGGGAACCCGACGTTTCGGCCGAGGAACAAGATCGACTTGGCGTCTGCCATTGCAGTGCCCAGGTCGGTCGCCTGATCCAAGCCTTCGAGAACCTTGGCAACGCGCTTAGGCATCTTCATCAGGTCGTTGCCGAGAGCCTTTAGCTCAGCGGCCGGCACAGCCCCACGGACCTGGCCCAAGAACAAACCGAGCAGGTAACCGGCAGTGATCTGCGCGGTTAGAGCCTTAGTCGATGCCACGGCAACCTCAGGGCCGGCGTGGGTGTAAATCACAGCGTCAGACTCGCGAGCTAAAGTTGCGCCCTGGGTGTTGCAAATCGCCAACACCTTCGCGCCTAGCTCCTTGGCGTAACGGGTCGCCATCAGCGTGTCCATGGTTTCACCAGACTGCGAGATTGCAACAACCAATGTGTTTGGGGTAACGATCGGGTTGCGGTATCTGAACTCGTGCGACAGCTCAACCTGCACCGGAATCCTCGACCACTTCTCGATGCCGTACTTGGCGATGTCGCCCGCGTATGAAGCAGTTCCGCAAGCCACGATGATGATTCGCTCAAGCGACTTGATGTCAGCCTCCGACAAACCATCCATCTCAGCCAGGGTGACCAAACCGTCTGAATCCAAACGACCCATCAGGGTGTCACCAACAGCCTGAGGCTGGTCGGCGATCTCCTTAGCCATGAACGAAGACCAACCGCCCTTTGAAGCAGCCGATGCGTCCCAGTCAACAACGAACTCCGAGTAAGGCACAGGCTCGCCATCGAAACCGTAAACAGTTACCGAGTCAGCCTTCAGAACGACGATCTCGTCCTGACCAACCGAAACAGCGCGCTTGGTGAACTCAACGAACGCAGCGACGTCGGAGCCCAAGAAGTTTTCGCCATCGCCCAAGCCGATAACCAGCGGAGCGTTGCGGCGAGCAGCCAAGACAACGTCTGGGTGCTCTTCGTGAATAACAAGAATCGTGAAAGCGCCGTGCAACCGGTTCATCACCTTACGGAACGCGCCCATGAGGTCGCCCGACTTCTCGTATTCGCGAGCGATGTGGTGAGCCGCGACCTCAGAGTCGGTGTCTGAAGCGAAGTGAACGCCATCGGCAACCAACTCAGCCTTCAGCTCAGCGAAATTCTCAATGATGCCGTTGTGAATGAGTGAAAGCTTGTGACGCGAACCACCAAAGTGCGGGTGAGCGTTGCCGTCGGTCGGGGCTCCGTGAGTCGCCCAACGAGTGTGGCCAATACCGATGTGTGCCTCAGGCAGTGGGTGTGCTTCAAGCTCACCAACGAGGTTGTCTAGCTTGCCGGCCTTCTTGCGAGTCTCAAGGCCTGCACCCGAGATCACTGAAACACCCGCCGAGTCATACCCGCGGTATTCCAAACGGCGCAAGCCGCCTAGCAAGACGTCAAGGGTCGATTTCGGACCTACATAGCCCACGATTCCACACATACCTCTAATTTACGCGAGAATAGTGTCTTGTGAGCGTACCCCGGAACCCCGAACTGAGCCCTTTCGTTGAAATCCAACGAGCCGACTGGGCCGAACTCGGCAAAAACACCGAACTTTCGCTCACCCAAGCCGAAATCGACAACATTCGAGGCCTAGGCGACTTCCTCGACCTCAAAGAAGTTGAAGAGGTTTTTCTCCCACTCAGCAGACTTCTCAACATCTACGTCAACCAAACCCAGCAGCTCCACAAACAAGAAGCAGAGTTTCTCGGCGAGCGCGCAACCCGAGTCCCCTACATCATCGGCGTCGCCGGCTCAGTGGCCGTAGGCAAGTCAACCGTCTCCAGACTCCTAAAAGAGCTTCTCGAGCGCTGGTCTGGCACCCCCAAAGTCGCGCTAATAACAACCGACGGCTTCCTTCACCCCAACGCAGAACTTGAAAAACGCGGCCTAATGACCCGCAAAGGTTTCCCCGAATCCTACGACCGCCTCGCGCTCCTCAACTTTGTCTCCGACATCAAGTCGGGCAAGAAACACATCGAAGCCCCCGTCTATAGCCACCTCGTCTACGACATAGTCCCCGACCAAAAGATCACCATCGACGAACCCGACGTAGTAATCATCGAAGGCCTCAACGTTCTGCAACCACCAAGCCTCGGCCAAGAGGTTGCCCTAAGCGACTTCTTCGACTTCAAAATCTACGTGGACGCCGACACCAACGACATCACAGAGTGGTTCCTAAACAGATTCCACAAGCTTCGCGAGAGCGCCTTCACCGACCCACAGTCTTACTTTCACCGCTACGCCACCATGCCCCTCGAAGAAGCCCTGGCAACAGCACAAAAGATCTGGGACACCATCAACCTCCCCAACCTCCAGGCCAACATCGAACCCACACGCTCACGCGCAACGCTAGTGCTGCGTAAAGGCGCGTCTCACGCGGTTGAAAGCGTGTTACTCAGGAAGAGCTAATTTCCTAAGGTCGCCAAAGCGTGCGGCCGCCCATTGGCATCAATGCGACGGCAAACCCGGCCGCTTCAAGTTGCTTGAAGTGTTCGGTCGCGGAGTCGCTCATAAGGTAACGGAAAACCTCAACGATTGCCCACTTCCGAGCCTTTCGGCTCCCAAGAGTCTTCTGGTTGAACTCTGTAGTCACCAATTGCAGTGCGTCTATCAACCCCTTCGGGGTCGTTATTGGCGTGTTTATGGCTCTCAGAATGTCTTGGAACCTGTCGTCGGCTAAAGGCTTGGATCCTCCAGTGCCTGAAACAGCCCACGAATAAGAAGTTATTCCGACGCCAACCTTGCGAAGATCATCGGATGGCTGGAACTTCTCGAATACCTCAACTGCCGGATCGGTGGAGACCTCAAGATTAGACATCTCGAAGGTGGCAATTTTGCCCCCAACTGGAGTGAATGTAAATCCGAGGTTGAAGCTACTCAGTTCCGATGCAAAAAACCACAGAGCGCTATCACTTACACCAATTGATTGGGCAAGGTACTCGCGGAAGGACTCGGGGACTTGCTTACTCTCTACCACCAGAGAGACTTTCCGCAACCCAAAAAACTGCAAGATCCTTTGTGATGCTGGACTATCCCTCGGAGTGGACGTCCAGCCCCCTTGCATCAGCGGCCAAAGTTCTTGGGCCTCTATCGACTTCGGGTCCGCCAGGCGTCCACCTCGAAGGTAGTAAATGTATTCCCACTTCCCTAGTTGCGAAACCTGCACTGGTGTTCCACTTTGAACCCACCAGCTCTCCTCGTAAAAGGAATCGTTTTGCTGATAACTAAGTGGTGGAAACACCTCGTAGGTGTCGTACTTGGTCTCGACGAGAAAGGATCCGTCTTCGTTCTCATTCTTGATAAACCAAGCGCTCTCAAAGGCATCGAACAACCATTGGGTTGGCTTATCCCACCAAGGGAACTCTTCAAGTTTTGCAAGCCAGGCTTCAACATTCATTGCGTCAGTTTAGTTGAATAACTTACACATGCAGATAGGCCTCGGGAATGTGTATCACGCTGGTGATGGGGTCAGGTTCAAAACGACCTATAGATCGAATTCTTCACCTTTAGGTTTGCCGAAATCGACTTCTTCGTGGATGTTGGTCTCGTCTATGTCGGCGAGCAATTCTTTTGGGGTCAAATACCCAAAAGCGCCTTAACCCTGCCGCGCACCTGGCGCATAGTTTCAGTTGAGACCGTTGACCGCTTACTTGCGCGTCTGGCCACCCAATCCAGCGACTTCACTTGATCAGAAAGCACGAAGCCCGTTTCGCCATCGATTTGAACTTCCACCTCAAACCGATAACCCTTGCCTTTGGTAGTCATCGGACAGCAAACCATCAGATTTGTTTTGCTGTTGTAAGACTTTGGGCTGAGAACGAGTGCGGGCCTGCGCCCAGCTTGTTCGTGACCTGACTGCGGATCAAATTGAAGCCAGACGATGTCGCCGGCGTCGGGAACGTACGCCACTAGAGAGCCTCGTTACCCACCGGCTTGCCCAAGTCCACTTCGCCGTGCAAATTCTCTTTGGTAATTCCTTCGAGTAGGTGCTCAAGATCAAATTCGTTTTGCGCTGATGGCACGATCACGATTCGGCCGCGTTGCACTTGAAACTCAACCTCTTGTTCTTCGGCGAAATTTGCAGCCCTCAAAACCGAGGAAGGCAGCCGCAATGCTGCGCTGTTACCCCAACGCTTGATGCTTGCTCTCATGAAATCACCTCAAAATGTGTATCTACAATGTAGATACACATTACCCCACATCAGCACACATTAGCCAGGCTGCGAAATATTGTGTATAACTACGGAGTCAAGGTACTTTCGCGCAACGCTAGTGCTGCGTAAAGGCACCTCTCACGCGGTTGAAAGCGTGTTACTCAGGAAGAGCTAGGCCTTCGGCAAGATAAAGCCATCCCACAGGTCTATGTCGCAATTCTTCAGAACTGCGACAAGCTCGTTGTAGTCCGACTCACGAATACAGCCAACATTTAACTTTCGGAGATTTGGAAACGCGCTTCTGATATCGCGGTGGTTAGCCATTTCCTGAATGTTGGTCAAATCTAATTCCTCGATACTTGGAGTAACGGGGAGCTCAGAGAAATCAATCCCTCGGCATGAGTTCAGCCCAAGCTTCTTAAGCCTCGGTAGATGTTCAAATGACGCCTTCGCAGGGAGCTTCGCGGTCACGTACATGATCTCGACGCTGCCGGGCAATTGGTCTAGCCATGTTTTCTTCAATCCAGTGACATAGACGCATTTCAGTCTTTGCAACTGACTCAAGCCAGAAATTTTCTGGAAAGAGGCCGTCGATCCTGCCAATAGCTCCAGTTTTGTAAGCCTTGAGAAATCCAATGGCCCCGCCAGTGACGACGTCACTTGAAGCCACTTCAAGTGCTTCTTTCCTTCCAGAAACCCTAAGTCATAGGTTCCCCAGGACCTGATTTGAAGAGAGCGCAGGAATGGGGCGGCTTTTACGGACCTCTCAAACCCTCTTTGCATCTCATCTTCTTCTGCGATTGAATTCTGCCATCCATCGCCCTTGAGCCAGACCCATTTGCTGTAGGACAGTAACGTGAGTCCGCCGCCAAACGTAGTCCAAACCCAGATTGCTAACTTTGGTGTCCTAGCAAGCGCTTTCCAGTGCTTGATATCAAAGCGTCTTTCAAAGCGTTCCCGAAAACTCATGGACTAAATCGCCAAGCGACGTTCAACCACGCGAGCAATGCGGTCAGCCCATGACTGGGCGGTTCCTTCGTCGGCAGCTTCGACCATGACTCTTACGACTGGTTCGGTGCCTGATGGGCGGAGGAGGACGCGTCCGGTGTCTTTTAGATCGGCTTCGGCTTCTTTGACTACGGCTTGGACTTCTGGGTCGTCGGTTTTGGTGCGGTCGACGCCTCTGACGTTGAGGAGAACCTGGGGGTAGACCTTCATTACTTCGGAGAGTTCTTTGAGGGTCTTCTTGGTTTTGGCTACTTCGGCCATTAGGCGGAGGCCGGTGAGGACGCCGTCGCCGGTGGTGGCGTGCTTGCTGAGGATTACGTGGCCGGACTGTTCGCCGCCGAGGGTGTAGCCGTGTTCGCGGAGTTCTTCGAGAACGTAGCGGTCGCCAACCTTGGTTTCGACCATATTGATGCCGTGCTCTTTCATGGCGAGCTTGAGGCCGAGGTTTGACATGACGGTGGCGACGAGGGTGTTTCTGGCTAGTTCGCCATTTGCTTTGAGGCTGAGGGCGAGGATCGCCATGATCTGGTCGCCGTCGACGATTGCGCCGGTGTGATCGACGGCTAGGCAGCGGTCGGCGTCGCCGTCATGGGCGATGCCTGCGTCGGCTTTGTGTTCGATGACTGCGGTTTGAAGGGCGGTTAGGTGGGTTGAGCCACAGCCTTCGTTGATGTTGAGGCCGTCTGGTTCGGCACCGATGACGATGACTTCGGCACCCAGGTCGGCGAAGATTTCGGGGCTGACAGCTGAGGCTGCTCCGTTGGCGCAGTCGAGAACGACTTTGAGGCCGTCGAGGCGGTTGGGAACCGAGCGGAGGAGGTGAACGATATAGCGGTCTTCGGCGTCGGCGAATCTTTGCACGTGACCTACCGCTCCGCCGATTGGGGCGAGCTTTTCTTCGTGGATCGCCTTCTCGATGGCGTCTTCGATGTGGTCGGGGAGTTTGTGTCCGCCTCTTGCAAAGATTTTGATTCCGTTGTCTGAGGCGGGGTTATGGCTGGCTGAGATCATTACGCCAAAGTCGGCGTCGAGATCGGCGGTTAGATAGGCGGCTGCCGGGGTTGGAATCACGCCTGCGTCGAAGACGTCGACGCCACTGGCTGCTAGGCCTGCTGAGACGGCGGCAACGAGAAATTCGCCTGAGAGTCTTGGGTCTCTCGCTATTACGGCTTTGGGCTTGAGGCCGTTGTCTCTGCTGTCTTTGCCGAGAACGATTGCGGCGGCTTGAGCAACTTTGAGGGCTAGTTCAACTGGGATGTCGCGATTGGCGACACCACGGATGCCATCGGTTCCAAAAAGTCGAGCCATGATGAAAGGCTACGCCTAAAGGTTTAGCGCTTCGAGAACTGCGAAGCCTTGCGAGCCTTCTTAAGACCGGCCTTCTTGCGCTCGATGACACGAGGGTCGCGCTTTAGGAAGCCAGCCTTCTTTAGGGCAGGGCGGTTGTTGTCGCGGTCGATCTCGTTCAGCGATCGGGCGATGCCGAGACGAAGTGCGCCGGCCTGGCCTGCAATGCCACCACCGTTGATGCGGGCGATGACGTCGTACTGGTTCGAAAGCTCAAGTACGGTGAACGGGTCGGTGATTAGCTGCTGGTGCAGCTTGTTTGGGAAGTACTCGGCTAGTTCGCGGCCGTTGACGGTGATAACACCGGTTCCTGGCTTGATGCGAACACGAGCGATTGCCTCCTTGCGGCGGCCAAGGCCGGCGCCAGGAGTGGTTAGTGGGCCGCGTGACTTGGCAGGCTTGGTGGCTGCTGCTGGGGTCTCGGTGGTGTAGCTCTCAGGGGCCGCAACGACCTCTTCTGCTACTTCTACTGCTGCTTCTACTGCTTCGTTCTTAGCCATCTGGGTGTCCTTACTGGGCTACCTGGTCGAGTACGTAAGTTGCTGGCTTCTGCGCAGCGTGCGGGTGCTCAGGGCCGCGGTAAACCTTTAGCTTGCCGAGCTGCTGGCGGCCAAGGGTGGTCTTTGGAACCATGCCCGAGATTGCCTTCTCAACTGCCTTCTCTGGGCTCTTCTCTAGAAGCTCAGCGTAGGTGGTTGCGGTGAGGCCGCCTGGGTAGCCAGAGTGACGGTAAGCCTTCTTCTGAGCAAGCTTCGAGCCGGTTAGGGCGATCTTGTCAGCGTTGATGATGATGACGAAGTCACCGTTGTCCATGTGGCTAGCAAAGGTTGGCTTGTGCTTGCCGCGCAAGAGCTTTGCTGCGTGTGATGCTAGACGGCCGAGAACAATGTCGGTGGCGTCAATGATGAGCCACTCGTTCTTCAGCTCGTGAGCCTTTGGTGAGTAAGTACGCACGTTAAGTTGCCTTCTTTGGGATTCAGATTGTGGGCTGGCATTAACCAGCAACAGAGGTCAAGTTTAGTGCGCTTATGCGCCTCAGGTCAAACCCTAAATATCGTCTTCGGTACGAATTCTCTGGGTGGCGATGGCTTGGGCGGCAAGTTTTGACTTGGCTGGGTAGCCGATCTTCAACAAAGTGAGTCCGTGGGGCTCAACAACCTTCCAGCCGGTGGCCGTTCGCTTCTTCATGGCGAGCACTCTGGCGAGATCCTCTTTGGTCGCTTTGCCGTCGCCGACCTTGATTAGCGCGCCAACGATTGAGCGCACCATGTTGTGGGCAAAGGCGTCGGCTTGTAGCTCGATCTCGATGATTCCGCCCTTGCGGCTGACCTTGATCTGCTCGAGGCGGCGAATAGTGGAGCCAAAACTGCGCGGTTTGCAGTAGCTGGCGAAGTCGTGAAGGCCCAGTAGCACCTGGGATGCCTCGTGCATCTTCTTTTCGTCGAGGTGGCGAAGGTGGTAGAGGGCGTAGCGCACGATTCGCGGCGACTTTGGTGAGCCTTTGTCGGCGATTCGGTAGACGTATCGGCGGTTGATGGCAGAGAATCGGGCGTCGAATCCCTGAGGTGCTTGCTCGAAGCTCTTGACCCAGATGTCGCCCTTGGTGAGGAGCTTGTTGAGGCGGCCCTCGACGTCGGTGTTGCGGCCTAGACGTTTGAACTGCTCTCGGGTTAGGTCGATGTGAACGACCTGGCCTTCGGCGTGGACACCGGCGTCTGTGCGGCCGGCGACTCGCATGCCAAAGTCGTCTTCAGATTCGCCAAAAATCGTGGACATCGCCTCGACGAGTTCGGATTGCACCGTTCGGAGGCCGAGTTGCTTGGCCCAGCCAAAGAAGTTGGTGCCGTCGTAACTCAGGTCAAGACGAAAGCGAAGCGGCCCGTCAACCGATAGGTCAACGGGCCGCTCCATAAGTGTTACTAGGCCTCTTCGGCTGGGGTCTCCTCGGCGGCAGCCTCTGCAGGAGCCTCTTCGGCTGCTGCTTCTTCTGCTACTGGGGCTTCCTCAGCGGCTGGGGTTTCGACAACCTCGGCCTCGACTGCTGGAGCTTCGTCAGCTGCTACCTCTGCGGCCTCGTCGACGACTACGTCCTCGACTACTGCTGCTGCGGCTGCTGCCTTGACGATGGTCTCAAGCTTTGGCTTCTTGTTGACGGCCTTTGGGTTCACTGGCTCCAGAACAAGCTCGATGACACACATAGGGGCGTTGTCGCCCTTACGGAAGCCAAGCTTGGTGATGCGAGTGTAACCACCCTGGCGGTCGGCAACTAGCGGTGCGACCTCGGTGAACAGCTTGTGAACAACCGACTTGTCGGTGATCTGAGCCATTACGCGACGACGCGAGGCTAGGTCGCCACGCTTTGCGAAGGTCACTAGGCGCTCGGCAACCGGACGAAGACGCTTGGCCTTGGTCTCGGTGGTCTCGATGCGACCGTGGTCGAATAGCGAGGTGGCCAGGTTGCGGAGCATTAGGCGCTCGTGAGCTGGTCCGCCTCCTAGGCGGGGTCCCTTTGTTGGGGTAGGCATATTATTTCTCCTCTTGGCTTTCTGACCGGACTAGTCCTGGTCGGCCTCGTTGAATTCGTTGCTGAAGCTGACGTCCTGGCCAGTGTTGAAGTAAGCGCCTTCAAAACCTGGTAGTGAGTCACGGAACTTTAGACCCATCGAGGTCAACTTGTCGCGAACTTCGTCAACCGACTTGCTACCGAAGTTGCGGATGTGCATCAGCTGGTCTTCGGTTAGAGCGATTAGCTCCGCGACGGTGTTGATTCCTTCGCGCTTTAGGCAGTTGTAGCTGCGAACGGTTAGCTCTAGGTCTTCGATTGGCATTGCTAGCTCTGGCGATAGAACAACATCGGTAGGAGCTGGGCCGATCTCGATACCCTCGGCCTCGGTGTTTAGCTCGCGAGCTAGACCGAAAAGCTCAACCAGGGTGCTACCAGCCGAAGCGATGGCGTCACGAGGAGTCATCGAAGGCTTGGTCTCGACGTCGATGATTAGCTTGTCGAAGTTGGTGAACTCACCGGCACGGGTTGCCTCTACGCGGTAGGCGACCTTTGCCACTGGCGAGTAGATCGAGTCGACCGGAATCAGACCGTTCTCTTCTGCGCCTGAGCGGTTCTGTGAAGCCTGGACGTAGCCGCGGCCACGCTCGATGATAAGAGTCATCTCGAACTTGCCCTTAGAGTTCAGGGTCGCGATGACCAACTCTGGGTTGTGGATCTCAACACCGGCAGGAGCCTTGATGTCGGCTGCAGTTACTGCACCCGAGGTGGTCTTTTCGATGCGAGCCTCAACTGGCTCGTCGTTCTCTGAAGAGACAACGAGCTCCTTGACGTTCAGGATGATCTCGGTGACGTCTTCCTTGACACCGTCAAGGGTGCTGAACTCGTGCAGTGCACCAGCGATGCGAACGTGGGTGACAGATGCACCTGGGATCGACGAAAGCAGGGTGCGACGGAGCGAGTTACCAAGTGTGTAACCGAAGCCTGGCTCTAGTGGTTCGAGCGCGAAGCGCGAACGGGTTGGTGAAACAACTTCTTCGTGAAGGGTTGGGCGCTGTGCAATTAGCACGTTTGGTTCCTTTCAGCTGAGCATCCGCTATTTGATGCTCATTTTTTAGGTCTCTGCAGTGGCCACTGCAGAGTTTGTTGCTTGGGGTTTGAAGCTTTAGTTAGATGCGGCGACGCTTTGGTGGGCGGCAGCCGTTGTGAGCCTGAGGGGTTACGTCGCTGATCGAGCCAACCTCTAGGCCTGCGGCCTGAAGTGAACGGATAGCGGTTTCGCGGCCCGAACCTGGACCCTTGACGAATACGTCAACCTTCTTCAAGCCGTGCTCCATTGCCTTGCGAGCGGCAGCCTCGGCTGCTAGCTGTGCGGCGAATGGGGTCGACTTGCGCGAACCCTTGTAGCCAACGTCACCAGACGACGACCAGGAGATGACTGCACCAGTGGTGTCAGTGATCGAGATGATCGTGTTGTTGAAGGTCGACTTGATGTGAGCCTGACCAACGGTGATGTTCTTTTTCTCTTTTTTGCGAGGCTTGCGAACTGCGCCGGCCTTTGCCTTAGGTGCTGCCATGGTTTTCTCCTAAATCCTTGGGCTCACGCTTACTTGCGTGCAGCCTTCTTCTTGCCGGCTACGGTGCGCTTCGGGCCCTTGCGGGTACGAGCGTTGGTCTTGGTGCGCTGACCGTGGACCGGGAGGCCCTTGCGGTGACGGATGCCCTGGTATGAACCGATCTCAACCTTGCGGCGGATGTCGGCGGCTACGTCGCGGCGGAGGTCACCCTCAACCTTGTAGGTGCCTTCGATGAAGTCACGGATTGCGACGAGCTGGTCGTCGGTTAGGTCCTTGACGCGAATGTCTTTGTTGATCTTCGTCTCGGTCAAGATCTGAACCGAGCGAGTACGGCCAATGCCGTAGATGTAGGTTAGTGCGATTTCGACGCGTTTTGCGTCTGGAATATCGGCTCCGGCAACACGTGCCATAGGGAGTTCTCCTTGTTTTTTGAAGGTCTGTGGCAGCGCATCCGATTGCTCGGCTCCGGCCTTCTCCGGAGGTGACGTCTTTCGACGTTGCGTTACCTTGTTGTTCTGCTATTCAGTTGTAAAGCTGTTTGCTTAGCCCTGGCGCTGTTTGTGGCGCGGGTTTTCGCAGATGATCATGACGCGACCGTGGCGACGGATGACCTTGCACTTGTCGCAAATCTTCTTGACGCTTGGGTTTACCTTCATGGCTCTTACTTCTTCTCTATGACGACTTATTTGTAGCGGTAGATAATGCGGCCACGAGTCAGGTCGTAGGTGCTCAACTCAACAATCACGCGGTCCTCAGGGAGGATCTTGATGTAGTGCTGACGCATCTTGCCTGAGATGTGTGCAAGGACTTTGTGACCGTTAGTCAGCTCTACACGGAACATAGCGTTCGGTAGGGCTTCAACTACTGTGCCTTCGATCTCGATGACACCGTCTTTGTTGGCCATAAACTCACTTATCTCTGCGACTTTTCGGCGCCACTTGGGCACGCAAAAAAGCTTTCAACCGAAAGTGATTTGCGTGTAAGAAACACCGAAGGTCAATCTTAGGCGATTTCAGTAGCGCGACACAAGTCCAGTTTTATTTGTTTTTACATTGCTTCTTTATTTCTTTAATGCTACTTTACACGCATGTTAAGATTCAGCACTCAGGCGGCAAAGGTCGCTGCAAGTTGTTGCGCAATCGTTCTATGCATGTCGGCGGCGGCACCCGCACACGCTTACTGGGCTTGGGGGCGAACTTGGACCAGCCCTTCAACCGTCCGGTACGTTTATGGTTGGGCTGCAAGTTTTACCTCCGCCGAAGAGCTGATAGTTAATCGAGCAGCAGCCGCTTACAACCTCACTGCCGGATCGAGTTTGAGAGTTGGAGGAGCCACATTCACATCTTCTGTGTCCGCACTGGACAACGCAGCTTTTCAGATTGCAAGGGCAATACCAACCAACGATTTCCCATACAATGCGCCGGGTTGGGCATGGAGGGGTTCCAGTAACCCTCTGCAAAACCTTCAAAACCGCGCGATTGTTTTTCTCAACCCCAGATGGACATGGTCAAACTATTTCGCTATCGGCTCCTTGGTTGCGGATCTAGAGACCGTTGTCCTCCACGAATTCGGTCATGCACATGGCCTTGGCCACCCTTTCCAGAAATGCGGCCTATCCTCGTGCTCAATGACGCTAAAAGAGGAGGATTCGGTGATGAATTCTCGTGATGCCGAAATTAGGCGAAAACTCGCCCCCGATGACATAGATGGCTTGGCAAGCATTTACTAAGGAGAAACAATTGAACCCATTGAAAGCTGTACTTACTTTTGGTCTCGTGACGGCGTCCTTAACGGGATGTACGACTCACGACACCCCCAACGTTGAGAAAAGCGCTTCTGCAAGCCGCGAGGACAAAAGCGAAATCTCGGCCTATGAGATCGATTGGAGTTTTGACCAAGCGCTTGCCTTCCCTTCTGAGCAGCGCTTAGTTGGCGTGGTGAAATCCATAAAGATTGGCACGCGTGATCTGGGAAAAGGGTTCATTTACGAATACCTCGATTACACAATCGATATTGAGGACGCGGAGCCCATGATTCGCTCCAACCGCTTCAAGGCTCGAGTCATCAATTTTCAAGACGTTCACGTCGAGCAAAACATCAGGGCTGGGGACCGAGTGCTTTATCTTGGTTCGTTCCAGAAAGCCGATGATTTCGGCATGAATCGTGGCGTTACTAACTGGCTTCTGCCGATTGACTCAAAGGGGTTTGTCTTTCTCGACGCAACTGATACCCCTCAGGAATACAATTTCATAGCAACGAAACTCGGGTTGGATCCGCTAGTTTTTTAATTTCTTGGATCAACCGGGACGATTCCGAAGGGCGCCAGCTTGGCCGCTCCCCCGTCTGTGAGGGTCAAAACCCAGATGCCTTTTTCGTGAACGGCGATGCTGTGTTCCCAGTGTGAGGAGTCACTGCCGTCGCTAGCCGAAACTGTCCAGTCGTCGTCAAGGACGTGTGTGCGAGCGCTGCCGGCGGTGACCATCGGCTCGATTGCGATTACTAGGCCCGGCACCACGTGAGGTCCGGCGACTTTGGTCTTGAAATTGAAGACGGGTGGGTCTTCGTGCATCGAGCGACCGATGCCGTGGCCGACGTATTCCTGCAGGATTCCGTAGCGGCCCTTGCTGCGGATGTGCTTTTCGATGGCGGTACCAACCTCGTTGAGGCGTTTGGCGGTGGCGAGTGCTGCGATGCCTGCCCAGAGTGAACCCTCGGTAACGTCGCTGAGTTCTTGGCGCTTCTTGCTTAGCTCTTCGTCGCCTCCCGGAACGATGACGGTCATCGCGCTGTCGCCGTTCCAGCCGTCGGCCGTTTCGGCACCGCAGTCGATCGAGATGATGTCGCCGGCTTGAAGAACGCGGTTTTTGCTCGGGATGCCGTGGACGACCTCGTCGTTGATGCTCGCGCAAACGGTGTGGTGGTAGCCCGGCACGAGCTTGAAGTTTGAGTGGCCGCCCATTTTGACGATGGTGGCTTCGGCGATTGCGTCGAGTTCGAGGGTTGTGATGCCCGGCTTGATTGCTGCCTTGACTGCAAGCAGTGCTGCCTCGGTCATTAGGCCGGCTTCAACCATGCGCACGATTTGCGCGGTTGTTTTGAGGGTGTATTCGTGGCGCATTACTTGAGGGCGCTGAGAATGCGCTCGGTGACTTCAGCGACAGCGCCGAGGCCGTCAACTTCGCGAACCAGGTTGCGGCTCGAGTAGACGTCGATCAGTGGCGCGGTCTGCTCGGCATAGACATCCATGCGGTGGCGAATCACTTCTTCGGTGTCGTCGGCGCGGCCCTGCTCGATTGCGCGGTTGAGAAGTCGGCGCACGACTTCGTCGGTGTCTGCGACAAGCTGGACGACTGCGGTTAGCGAGTTTCCCTGCTCGGCGAGAATGTCGTCAAGTTCGGCGACCTGGTCGGCGGTGCGAGGGTAGCCGTCAAGCAAGAAGCCGTTCTTGGCATCTTCGTGGCTTAGGCGGTCGCGCACCAGCGCGTTGGTGAGTGAATCTGGCACGTACTCGCCGCGATCCATGAAAGCCTTCGCTTCGCGTCCGAGCTCGGTTTCGTTTTTGACGTTCTCGCGAAAGATGTCGCCTGTCGAAATAGCCGGGATGCCGTAAGCCTCTGCGAGTCGAGCTGCCTGGGTTCCCTTGCCTGCGCCCGGTGGGCCAATCAAGAGAAGGCGGGTCACTTCAGAAGGCCTTCGTAGTTTCGCTGCTGCATCTGGGCGTTGATTTGCTTGACAGTCTCAAGACCAACACCGACGATGATCAGAATCGTGGTTCCACCGAAAGGGAAGTTCTGGCTGGTGCCGAGCACGCCGAAGGCGATAAGCGGCACGAGAGCTACGAGACCGAGGTAGAGCGCACCGGTGAAGGTGATTCGGCTCGAAACGAAAGCTAGGAACTCGGTGGTCGGGTTACCGGCACGGATGCCAGGGATGAAGCCTCCAGACTGCTTCATGTTGTCGCTCACTTCTTCAGGGTTGAAGGTGATCGCTACGTAGAAGTAGGTGAAACCGAAAATCATCAAGAAGTACAGCGCCATGTAGAGCGGGTGGTCGCCAGTGGTTAGGTAGGTCGAAACCCAAGTAACCCAGTCGGCAACCTTCTCGCCCGGAGCTGGCTGGTTGAACTGCGCAAGCAGAGCCGGAAGGTAAAGGAGGCTCGAGGCGAAGATAACTGGCACAACACCGGCCATGTTGACCTTGATCGGAATGTAGGTGCTCTGACCGCCGTATTCACGACGACCAACCATGCGCTTTGCGTACTGAACTGGGACGCGTCGCTGAGACTGCTCGACCAAGATCACCAGTGCGATGATCACGATACCGATGAGGATTACACCGATAAGAACTTCAGGAGTTCTCTGCTGAGCGATCTGGGTTAGCGAAGCTGGGAAGCCCGAAGCGATCGAGGTGAAGATAAGTAGCGACATACCGTTACCGATACCGCGCTCGGTCACCAACTCACCAAGCCACATGATCAAGCCGGTGCCCGCGGTCATCGTGACGATGATTAGCAAGATACCTGCTGGGTTGGTGGTGGTGAGGATGGTGTCGTTGCAAGAACCGAACAGTGCGCCCGAGCGAGCAACGGCCACAAGAGTGGTCGACTGCAGGATGCCGAGGCCGATGGTTAGGTAACGGGTGTACTGAGTTAGCTTGGCCTGGCCCGCTTGACCCTCTTTGTGAAGAGTTTCGAAGCGCGGGATAACCACGCGAAGCAACTGAGTGATGATCGACGCCGTGATGTAGGGCATGATGCCCAGGGCGAAGACCGAAAGCTGGAGGAGAGCGCCACCGCTGAACAAGTTAACGAGTTCGTAAATCTTGCTCGTCGAAGAGTCAGTCGAGGTCTGAGCCAAACAGTTCTGCACCGCGCCGAAGTCGACGAATGGTGCAGGAATGAAAGAGCCGAGACGGAAGATCGCGACGATGAGCAGGGTGAAAGCTAGCTTGTTGCGCAGATCCGGGGTACGGAATGCGCGAAGAACGGCGCTGAACAAATCTGCCTCCTGGCTTTTTGGTCTATTCGGCGGCTGCTACTGAACCGCCAGCGGCTTCGATCTTGGTCTTGGCAGAAGCCGAAACCTTGATGTCGCTGCTAACAGCCAGTTTAACCTTGATGTCGCCGGTTGCTAGAAGTTTTACAGGCTCGTTCTTGCGAACTAGACCCTTAGCTACTAGATCGGCCACGGTGATTTCTCCACCCTTAGGGTAAAGAAGTTCAAGCTTCTCGAGGTTGACAACCTGGTACTCAACGCGGAACGGGTTCTTGAAGCCGCGAAGCTTAGGGGTGCGCATTACTAGACGAACACCACCACCCTCGAAGCCAGGGCGAACCTGGTAACGAGCCTTAGTACCCTTGGTTCCACGACCCGAAGTCTTACCCTTCGAACCTTCACCACGACCAACACGAGTGCGCTCCTTCTTCGAGCCATCGGCCGGACGAAGGTGGTGCAGCTTTAGAACGTTGCTCTTCTCCTGAGCAGGCTTTGCAGCCTTCTTAGCAGCGGCAGGCTTGGCAGCAGGCTTAGCGGCTGCAGCCTTAGGGGCTTCAACCTTCTCGGCCTTCTCTGCAGCAGGCTTTGCGGCCGGCTTAGCAGCAGCCTTGGCGGCTGGCTTAGCAGCTGCTGGCTTCTTCTCGGCAGCAGGCTTTGCGGCAGCTGGCTTCTTTGCAGCGGCAGGCTTAGCTGCAGCTGGCTTCTTTGCGGCAGCAGGCTTAGCTGCTGCTGGCTTCTTTTCTTCAGCCATTAGTCGATCTCCTCAACCTTTACGAGGTGGCTGACCGTGTTAACCATGCCGCGTACAACCGGGCTGTCGTCTTTGACGATGATGTCGCCAATACGCTTCAGACCTAGGCTGCGAAGTGTTTCGCGCTGGTTCGGCTTGCCACCGATTTTGCTCTTGACTTGGGTTACCTTAAGACGCTTGGCCATTAGGCACCTGCCTTCTGCTGCTCACGAAGTAGACCTGCTGGTGCTACCTGATCGATTGGTAGACCACGACGGGCTGCAACTGCTGCTGGCTCTTCGAGCTGCTTCAGTGCTGCCACGGTTGCGTGGACGATGTTGATGGTGTTCGAGGATCCGAGCGACTTGCTTAGCACGTCGTGAATACCGGCGCACTCAAGAACTGCGCGGACAGGACCACCAGCGATAACACCGGTACCCGCAGATGCTGGGCGAAGAAGAACAACGCCTGCTGCTGCTTCACCCTGAACTGGGTGCGGGATGGTGTTGCCAACGCGTGGAACGCGGAAGAACGACTTCTTAGCCTCTTCGACGCCCTTGGCGATAGCTGCTGGGACTTCCTTAGCCTTGCCGTAACCGACACCGACGTTGCCGTTGCCGTCGCCGACAACAACTAGTGCGGTGAAGCTGAAACGACGGCCACCCTGGACAACCTTCGAAACGCGGTTGATGGTGACAACGCGCTCTAGGAATTGGCTCTTGTTCTCTTCGCGTTCGCGACGGTCACCGCGAGGTGCACGGTCACGGCTGCCACGACGCTGCTCGCGCTCCGAAGCCTCAACGGTTTCGGTAGCAGGTGCAACGGCTGCAGCTGCAGCAGTTTCGGTCGACTCTGTAGCCAACTCTGTCTCCTTGTTCTCGCTCACAGGACCAGACCGCCTTCGCGAGCGCCATCGGCGATCGCAGCAACGCGTCCTGCGTACTTGTTTCCACCGCGGTCAAAGACGACCTCGGTGACACCGGCCTTCTTGGCGCGTTCTGCGACCAAGAGACCAACTTGCTTTGCCTTAGCCGACTTGTCGCCGGTTGACTTGCGCATGTCTGCTTCCATGGTCGAAGCCGAAGCCAGGGTGAAACCCTTGCTGTCGTCGACAACCTGAACGAAGACGTGGCGAGCCGAGCGAGTGACCACTAGACGTGGACGCTGTGCGTCGCCAGCGATGCGCTTGCGTAGACGAGCGTGACGGCGCGCACGGGCGTCCGACTTGCTCTTTCCGCGGAGCTTTGGAATAAGAGCCATGACTACTTACCAGCCTTTCCGGCCTTGCGGCGAACAACTTCGCCTGCGTAACGAACACCCTTGCCCTTGTAAGGCTCAGGCTTGCGTAGCTTACGGATGTTTGCAGCAACCTCGCCGACCGCCTGCTTGTCGATACCGACAACGGTGATCTTGGTGTTTCCTTCAACAACGAACGAGATACCTGCTGGTGGCTCGACGGTGATTGAGTGAGAGTAACCGAGGGCGAACTCAAGAGCTGCACCCTTCTGGGTTACGCGGTAACCGGTACCGACGATCTCAAGGCCCTTTGTGAAGCCTTCGGTAACACCCTGGATGTTGTTTGCAATCAGGGTACGGGTTAGGCCGTGCAGCGAACGCGAGTTGCGCTCGTCGTCTGGGCGGCTAACCACGATGGTGCCTTCTTCCATAACAATCTGGATTGGGGCTGGAACGCTGAGGGTCAGGGTGCCTTTAGGGCCCTTGACGTCAACAACTGCTCCGTCGATCTTTACTTCGACACCGGTTGGAACCGGAATCGGCAACTTACCAATACGCGACATCTGTGATTACCAAACGTAGGCGAGGACTTCTCCGCCTACTCCCTTCTTGGCAGCCTGACGGTCTGTTAGCAGACCTGATGAAGTTGAAAGGATCGCGATACCAAGACCGCCGAGTACGCGAGGTAGCTCGGTTGACTTTGCGTAAACACGAAGACCAGGCTTCGATACACGCTTGATACCAGCGATTGAACGCTCGCGGTTTGGGCCGAACTTTAGGTCGACGATTAGGGTCTTGCCCACCTCGGCGTCCTCAACCGTAACGCTGGCGACGTAACCCTCAGTCTTGAGGATCTCGGCGATGTTGGCCTTCAACTTGCTGTAAGGCAGTTTGATGGTCTCGTGATACGCCGAGTTTGCGTTGCGCAGCCGGGTCAGAAAGTCTGCGACCGGATCTGTCATTGTCATTTGTTGCACCTTCCTCGGAGGTATCCGGAAGCCTTACGGGCTACCGGACCTTGCCGATGATTAGTTGGTCTTGAAAGGGAAGCCGAGCGCGGTTAGGAGCGCACGACCCTGGTCGTCATTCTTTGCGGTGGTGACAAGGGTGATGTCCATGCCGCGAGACTGATCGATTTTGTCCTGGTTGATCTCGTGGAACACGTTCTGCTCCTGGAGACCAAAGGTGTAGTTACCGTTTCCGTCAAACTGGCGGTCTGAAAGACCACGGAAGTCGCGGATACGAGGTAGAGCTAGCGAAAGTAGGCGGTCTAGGAACTCCCACATGCGGTCGCCACGAAGAGTTACGTGAGCACCGATGGCCTGGCCTTCGCGAAGCTTGAACTGAGCGATCGACTTGCGAGCAAGGTTGATCTGTGGCTTCTGACCGGTGATCGCGGTTAGGTCGCGAACGGCGCCATCGATGAGCTTGCCATCTTTAGCGGCGTCTCCGACACCCATGTTTACGACGATCTTGGTTAGGTTCGGAACCTGGTGTGGGTTCGAGAAACCGAACTCTTCGGTCAGACGTGCAACGATGTCTGCACGGTACTGAGCCTTTAGGCGCGGTAGTGCCTTAGCGGTAGTCTTGGCGGCCATTAGATCTCCTTACCCGACTTGCGAGCAATACGGGTACGAACGGTCTTCTTTACACCGTTCTTGGTTACGGTCTCAACCTTTGCGCCAAGACGGGTTGCCTTCTTGGTCGAAGGGTCTACGAGTGCAACGTTTGAGATGTGAATCGAAGACTCAATGGTCTGGATTCCACCGGTCTTTGAGCCACGGTCGGTCTCCTGGACCTTCACGTGCTTCTTGACCATGTTGATTCCCTCAACGATGACGCGACCCTTTTCGCGGTCGACAACCAAAACGGTGCCGGTTTGTCCGCGGTGTTCGCGCTTACCTGAGATCACGATTACGGTGTCTCCCTTTTTGATGCTCGCCATGTTTATAGCACCTCCGGAGCTAGTGAAATGATCTTCATGAACTTCTTGTCGCGAAGCTCGCGACCAACCGGACCAAAGATGCGGGTGCCCTGAGGCTCGCCGTCTTTCTTGATGATCACAGCTGCGTTCTCGTCGAACTTGATGTATGAACCGTCTGCGCGACGGGTCTCTTTGACGGTGCGAACGATGACAGCCTTGACGACTTCACCCTTCTTGACGCTGCCGCCTGGGATTGCGTCTTTGACGGTGGCAACGATGATGTCACCTAGTCCGGCGTAACGACGGCCTGAGCCACCGAGTACACGGATCGTCAATAGCTCTTTAGCGCCGGTGTTATCGGCAACTCTGAGTCTCGACTCCTGTTGAAGCATTTGTTACTCCTTGTTTGTTGGTCACCCATTCCGACGGGTCAACCTAGGGGTGTTTGTTACTTGGCCTTTTCGATGATCTCGACTAGACGCCAGTTCTTGGTTGCCGAAAGTGGACGAGTCTCTGCGATTAGCACGAGGTCGCCAATGCCGGCGGTGTTTAGCTCGTCGTGAGCCTTGACCTTGGTGTTGCGGCGCATGACCTTGCCGTAAAGCGGGTGCTTCACGAGGTTTTCAACCTCAACGACGATGGTCTTGTCCATCTTGTCGCTAACAACGTAGCCGCGACGGGTCTTGCGCATTCCGCGGTCAACTGCAACAACAGCTCTAGGAGCCCTTGGTGCCTTTGCCTTAGGTGCAGCCTTTGGAGCCTTAGCCTTCGGTGCAGCCTTTGGAGCTGCCTTTGCTGCGGCTGCCTTAGGGGCAGCGGCTTTCTTGGTCTCAGCCATGGTTATGCCTCCTCGGTGGCGGTGGCCGGAGCGGCCTCTGCCTTCTTGGCTTTGGTTGCCGTCTTAGCAGCTGGCTTGGCAGCGGCAGCCTCAGGGACTGCACGAATACCGAGCTCGCGCTCACGGATGATGGTGTAGATACGGGCGATGTCACGCTTTACAGCGCGCAGGCGTCCGTGGCTCTCGAGCTGGCCGGTGGCCGACTGGAAGCGTAGGTTGAAAAGTTCTTCCTTTGCCTTCTTTAGCTCTTCGACTAGTACTGAGTCCTCGATCTTGTCTAGATCTGCAGGGCTTAGGTTTGCTGAACCGATCGACATTATGCGTCACCTTCTTCACGCTTGATGATGCGAGCCTTTAGCGGGAGCTTGTGGATCGCACGAGTCATTGCTTCACGAGCAATTTCCTCAGAAACACCGCTGAGCTCGAAGAGCACGCGGCCAGGCTTTACGTTGGCAACCCACCACTCCGGTGAACCCTTACCCGAACCCATGCGGGTTTCGGCAGGCTTCTTGGTTAGCGGGCGGTCTGGGTAGATGTTGATCCAGACCTTACCGCCACGCTTGATGTGGCGGGTCATGGCGATACGAGCTGCCTCGATCTGACGGTTGGTTACGTATGCAGGGCTCATTGCCTGAATGCCGAACTCACCGAAGTTGACCTTGGTGCCACCGGTGGCTGCGCCCGAACGCTTCGGGTGGTGCTGCTTGCGGTGCTTTACACGACGTGGAATCAACATGATTAGTTCTCGCTTCCTGCTGCCGGAGCCTCAGCCGCGGCCGGAGCCTCAACTGCTGCTGCTGGAGCTGCGTTAGTAGCTGGCTTGCGAGGGCCACGGTCGCGGTCGCCACGTACTGGCTTTGCGTTGGCCTGCTCGCGAGCAAGTTCCTTGTTGGTGATGTCACCCTTGTAGATCCAGACCTTTACACCGATGCGACCGAAAACGGTCTTGGCCTCGTAGAAGCCGTAGTCGATGTTGGCACGGAGAGTGTGTAGTGGCACACGGCCTTCGCGGTAGAACTCGCGGCGAGACATTTCTGCGCCACCGAGACGACCTGAGGTCTGTACACGGATACCCTTTGCGCCCTGGCGAATCGCACCCTGCATGCCCTTTCGCATTGCGCGGCGGAAAGCCACACGTGCGTTGAGCTGCTCGGCGATGCCCTGGGCAACTAGCTGAGCGTCCATCTCAGGGTTCTTGACCTCGAGGATGTTCAGCTGAATCTGCTTACCGGTTAGCTTCTCGAGCTCGGCGCGAATGTTCTCGGCCTCGGCTCCACGACGACCAATAACCAGACCCGGACGTGCGGTGTGGATGTCGACGCGAACGCGGTCACGAGTGCGCTCGATTTCGATGCGGCTAACGCCGGCGCGGTCAAGCTTTGCGGTTAGCAGGTTGCGAAGCTTGATGTCTTCGGCAACGTAGTCTGCGTAGCGCTGACCCTTTTTGGTGCTGTCAGCAAACCAGCGCGACACGTGGTCGGTGGTGATGCCTAGACGGAAACCGTATGGATTTACTTTTTGACCCATTAGTTCTTGCCTCCAAGTTCGTCAGGTGTGGCAACCACAATGGTGATGTGGCTGGTGCGCTTCAGAATCTGGAACGCGCGTCCCTGTGCACGAGGCATGAAACGCTTGAGGGTTGCGCCCTCGTCAACGAATGCCTTCGACACGATTAGGTCGTCCTCGTCAAACGCTAGGTTCGCGGCTTCAGCCTTGACACGAGCGTTTGCCATTGCGGCGTGAACCAACTTGTAGATCGGCTCGCTAGCTGCCTGAGGGGCAAACTTTAGGATCGCTAGGGCCTCGGTGGCCTGCTTTCCGCGGATTAGGTTGACGACACGACGTGCCTTCATTGGGGTGACGCGAATGTGCTTGATTTTCGCTAGAGCTTCCATTACTTGCGCTTTCCCTTCTTGTCGTCCTTCACGTGACCACGGAAGGTGCGGGTAGGGGCGAATTCACCGAGCTTGTGACCGACCATGGTCTCGCTGATGAATACAGGGATGTGCTTGCGACCGTCGTGAACCGCGATGGTGTGGCCCAGCATGGCTGGAACAATCATCGAGCGGCGCGACCAGGTCTTGATCACGTTCTTGGTGCTGGCCTCGTTCTGCTTGACTACCTTCTGGAACAGGTGGTCATCAACGAACGGACCCTTCTTTAGACTGCGTGGCATGTTCTAACTCCTACTAACGCTGCGGGCCATTTGGACGACGGCGAACAATCATCTTGTCGCTTGGAAGGTTTTGCTTGCGGGTACGACCCTCGGCCTGACCCCATGGGCTAACTGGGTGACGTCCACCGGAAGTCTTACCTTCACCACCACCGTGTGGGTGGTCAACAGGGTTCATGGCTACACCACGAACGGTCGGGCGAACGCCCTTCCAGCGCATGCGGCCAGCCTTACCCCAGTTGATGTTCGACTGCTCAGCGTTGCCAACTTCACCGATGGTTGCACGGCAACGTGCGTCTACGTTACGGATTTCACCCGATGGCAGACGAAGCTGCGCAAAGGCGCCATCCTTGGCGACTAGACGGATCGATGCACCAGCCGAGCGGCCCATCTTGGCACCGCCTCCTGGCTTTAGCTCGATTGCGTGGATTACGGTACCGACCGGGATGTTCTTCAAAGGCAGGTTGTTACCTGGCTTGATGTCGGCCGAAGGACCCTGCTCGATCTTGTCGCCCTGCTTTAGCTTTGCCGGAGCGATGATGTAGCGCTTGGTTCCGTCAATGTAGTGAAGCAGTGCGATGTTCGCGGTACGGTTCGGGTCGTACTCGATGTGTGCAACGGTCGCTGGAACGCCGTCCTTGTCGTTACGACGGAAGTCGATGACGCGGTACTGACGCTTGTGTCCGCCACCGATGTGACGGGTGGTCACGCGACCAGCGCTGTTACGGCCACCGGTCTTGTGTAGCGGGCGAAGCAGCGACTTTTCTGGAGTCGAGCGAGTGATCTCGGCGAAGTCTGAAACCGACGAACCGCGGCGACCCGGGGTTGTGGGCTTGTACTTACGAATAGCCATTTTCTAAGTTCCTCTTCTTACTAACCGACGTTGGTGAAGATGTCGATTGAGCCGGACTTTAGGGTGATGATTGCGCGCTTAGTGTCTTTGCGCTTACCCATACCGAACTTGGTGCGGGTAGCTTTACCCACACGGTTCAAGGTGTTAACCGAAGCAACCTTCACGTTGAAGATGCGCTCGATTGCCTGCTTGATTTCGGTCTTGTTCGAACCAGGAGCAACCTCGAAGGTGTACTTTCCCATGTCGATGAGCGCGTAGCTCTTTTCCGAAACAATCGGCTTGATGATGACGTCGCGTGGGTCCTTGTTGATCTGGGTCACGATTACGCCTCCTTCTTGGTGTAAGCGTCGAACGCTGCCTTGGTGAACACCAAGTCATCGCTCAGAAGCACGTCGTACGAGTTCAACTGGTCAACCCAGATGAAGTGAACCTTTGCAAGGTTGCGCAAGCTCTTTGCCGACACGACGTCGCTGCGGTCTAGTACTACTAGAACGTTGCGGCGTGAAGTGATCTGAGCTAGAACTGCTGCAGCTGCCTTGGTCGATGGGGTGTCACCAATTGCGAAAGCGTTGATGACGTGCAGACGGTTGTTGCGTGCGCGGTCTGAAACAGCACCGAGTAGAGCAGCAGCAATCATCTTCTTTGGGGTGCGCTGCTCGTAGCCACGAGGCTTAACAGCGTGAACCATTCCACCGCCACGCATCTGCGGAGCACGGATCGAGCCCTGACGAGCGCGACCGGTTCCCTTCTGCTTGAAAGGCTTACGGCCTGCACCAGAAACTTCGCCGCGAGTCTTCGCCGACTGGGTCCCCTGGCGAGCTGCTGCAAGCTGTGCAACAACTACCTGGTGGATTAGTGGAACGTTGGTCTGAACGTCAAACAGGTCTGCAGCAAGCTCAACTGAGCCAGCCTTCTTGCCCTGTACGTCTAGTACGTCTAGAGATGCCATGTTGGTTACGCTCCCTTCACTGCGTTGCGAACGAATACGAGCTGTCCCTTAGGGCCAGGAATAGCACCCTTGATTAGCAGTAGACCCTTTTCGGCGTCTACGCCGTGCAGCTTGAGGTTTAGCGCGGTGACGCGGTCTCCACCCATACGGCCGGCCATCTTCTTACCCTTGAAAACGCGTCCAGGGGTCGATGACATACCGATCGAACCAGGCTTGCGGTGGTTGCGGTGTGCACCGTGAGATGCACCAACACCGTGGAAGCCGTGGCGCTTCATGTGACCTGCGAAACCCTTACCCTTTGAGGTTCCTACGACGTCGACGAGAGCTCCGACCTCGAAAACCTCAACACCGAGCTCTTGGCCAACCGAGTACTCGGCTGCGTCTCCGGTGCGGATTTCAGCGATGTAACGACGCGGGGTTACCTCTGCAGCAGCAAAGTGACCGGTCGCAGGCTTGTTCACCTTGCGTGGGTCGATTGCGCCGTAGGCAACCTGGATAGCTTCGTAGCCATCGCGGTCGATGTTCTTGATTTGAGTGATGACATTTGAGCCAGCCTCAACCACAGTGATTGGAACGAGCTTGTTGTTCTCATCCCAAACCTGGGTCATGCCGAGCTTCTTGCCCAGTAGTCCCTTAACGGTCTTAGTCATTTGAGTTCGTTCCTTACAGCTTGATCTCGATGTTGACGTCTGCCGGGAGGTCGAGACGCATCAACGAGTCAACTGCCTTAGGCGTTGGGTCGATGATGTCGATAACACGCTTGTGGGTGCGCATCTCGAAGTGCTCGCGGCTGTCCTTGTATTTGTGAGGAGAGCGGATTACAGCAATCACGTTCTTCTCGGTTGGTAGCGGCACTGGGCCGACTACGGTTGCACCTGCGCGGGTGACCGTTTCAACGATCTTGCGCGCAGAAGTGTCGATGACCTCATGGTCATACGACTTAAGTCGAATGCGGATCTTTTGTCCAGCCATCTTGACTCACTCTCGTTCACTACCATGCCGAAGCATGGGTCGCTTAGTAGCACTACTTCTGTTGCACCACTGTTTATCTGTCAATTACCGGTTTCCCGGGCCTTACCCTCCGACCCACGCTGTCGGGCGTGTCGCGCAGTAACCCGCGCAAACACACACAAAAGCTTGTGTCGGTACATTTTTGCTCTTGCTCAGACCGGACCAGGAAACCTGTTCACCGCGTCATGAGTGCCTCGCACAAGACAGCGCGAGTTCTTACGAACTTGTCTATTCTGCCATGCCTCGGCAGCTCAAAGCAAATTAAGTTTGGCAATCTCTCAGTGGTAGAACGTCGACAGAAATGTCGCAAGGGAGCCCCCCTGTCTGGTACTTAGCTCGCCGTTACCAAGATGAGAAACCCTGGTCCTTTAGATGCAGGAAGATTTGGTTAGACGCGGGTCTCATCGAGGGATTCTTGTTTAGAAGTGGTTTCAAGAACATGGCCAGATTTGGATCAAGCGCGGTCAAGTCTGGATTTCCATCAATCACTTCCCCCAGAATTCCAGATTCTTCCGTTGATTTCCAAGGAAGTCTCCCTAGAGCCACGGTGGCTATGGTGATTGCTGCGGAATAGACATCGTTTTTGTCACTCACCACAGGGTTCTTGGACAGTAGTTCCGGCGCTCGAAAGGCGAGGTTAGTTAGGGCTAACTGAGTTCTTGATGACCCCACGGTAGAGAGACCGAAGTCCACCAACACAATCGCACTCTGGTCATTCGTAAGAACAAGGTTGCCAGGATGGATATCTCCATGGATGACACTTCTTCGATGTGCATGCGCGAGAGCGGCAAATAGCTGAACGGCGTAGGTATAGAGAGCATTTGTGTTGATTTTCTTTACTTGCGAAACAAACTGGCCCAAAGACATTTCCCCCGCGAACGACGTCGCAAACCAAAATTGATTTCCGGTCGTCGCATAGCCCAACAATTTCGCGATGTTGGGGTGATCAAGTTGCGCAAGACTAACCATTTCAGCTTGAAATTGTTGGGAGGACTGGAAACTAGAATCGGAGAAAATTTTGACGGCTGCCTTCTGTTTGGGTTGCTCAGTGCCAATCACCGTACGTTCTCCGAGCCAAACAGACCCAAAAGCCCCTCCCCCGATGCGCCTAATCAGAGACCACTCGCCAACTTTTTTGCCCAGATACTTGGTTTTTGTTTCCTTCGCCTGTTTTTCTGCATCGGCTTGGTCTTCCATCATTTTCAAAGTTGCTTGGACTTGGCTAATCGAGTCCAACAAGTTTGAGATTGACTCGCGCAATTCAACTTGTTCCTTCTTTCGGCGACGCTCTTCAAATGCGTCGTCGAATGACCAGTCATGGAAAAGGACCATTGAAAGCTTCCAGTCCTCGCCAAATATCTCGTATCTTTCTTCAAACTCAGCCTTGTTGATCTCTTTCCTTATTTGGGTCTTGTGATCCAAAAGGTACAAGTGGCTGCCCAGAATGAGCCTTTGTCCTCGGACCTGAATCAGAAGTGATTCCTCTTCATCGACCCAGAATTCTAGGTCGTCGTCTTCTCGCCCAAACTCTAGCGATTTGTCTTGCAAATCCTTGACAGGCCAAAGCCATTCGAAGTTTAGGCTTGACTTCAGGTGATTGTTCCAGACCGCCTGTGGGATAGACCTATACAGCTTCTCCACTTCTTCATAATCTGAGTCATTGCTGCCGAGGCGGCCTCTAGCGGGGTTCAAGTAGTTGTCGCGGACAGAGTTGATGACCTCGAGTTCTTTGGATAAATCCCCACTCGCCACCGCTTGGTTCAGTTGACCAAAAGCCTTCTTCATGGTCTTCTCAACACCATCCGGGAAGAGTTTCTGCATGAACTCCCTTTTCCGGTCGTACTCTTTTTCCCAACTGGAACGAAAACCTAAAAAGCCCACGTGCACCCCACTCTCTGCAACTTCCTGACGCACTCTTAGACAAACATAAACTCAACCAGCCCCCGTAATTCCCTTAAGTCTAGGCAGTCATTCGAAAGCTCGGCAGCGAAAAACCCCCGAGCCGAAGCTCGGGGGTTTTTCAGTGGTTCTTTAGAACTACTTGGTGATCTTGGTGACGGTACCGGCACCAACAGTGCGGCCACCTTCACGGATCGCGAAGCGTAGACCGTCTTCCATGGCGATTGGCTGGATTAGCTCAACCGACATTTCGGTGGTGTCGCCAGGCATAACCATTTCGGTACCAGCCGGAAGGGTGATAACACCAGTCACGTCAGTGGTACGGAAGTAGAACTGTGGGCGGTAGTTTGCGTAGAACGGGTTGTGACGGCCACCCTCATCCTTTGAAAGGATGTAGACGTTGGCGTCAAAACCGGTGTGAG
>JBILRS010000094.1:0-3876 GCA_044372535.1 Rhodoluna sp. | reverse complement strand
CGAAAGAGCGGCGATAACCACCACTGCACCCGGCACAGACACGGCTTCCTTCATTACTCTCGGGCTCACAAAGTAAGCCTCGAGCTGCATGTAGATCGCGTAGTAAATCACGGCAATTAGAGCAGCGGTTGGGCTGTGGGTTAGTGCCACGATCGAAACAATAGCCGCACCGGTTAGCGAACCGACCAGCGGGATTAGTGCGAGTAGGAACGTGATGAAGGCCAGCGCAATAGCGAACGGAACTCCGATGATTGTCATCATGATGAAGCCCAAGGTCGCGTTGATGAGCGCGATGCTCACCTGACCCATGACGTAGCGACCAACCGAGACCGAGATTTGCTCCGAAAGCGAGATGAACTTGTCGCGCTTCGAGGCAGCAACAAGCGAGTAAACCCACTTCTTGAAGCGCGAAAGCGAGGCCATGATGTAGATGCTGAGAATCAAAATCACCAGGAAGCCGCTCAGGCCACTGAAGATTCCAATGCCGACCTGGACAACGCCACCCAAGAAGGTTGGCCAGTTCTTAGCGTCGCTGATGTAGCTGCTGACGCCGTTGATGGCGTCAAAGATGCCACCGCCAACCTGGTTGTTGAGATCAATGAGCCAGGGCTGCGATTTGAGGTTCGATGCAAACTCTGGCGCCTGCGTAACCAAAATGGTTGCGTCAGTTACCAGTGTCGGCACCAGTGCTAGAACTACGCCGGCGAAGACTGTCAGAAGACCAAGGATCACGATCAAGATTGCGATCGGCCTCTTCACCTTGCGACGTTCCAACAGTCTGACAATCGGGTCGAGGCCGAGCGCGATGAAGATCGAAGCGAAGATGTAGGTGATGACCTGGGCCAGCGTGGAGAGCGCACCGCTAATCGCTAGTGCGGTCAGGACTCCTAGCCCGCCGAGTAGACCGAATTGGAACCCGTTAGAAATACTCCAGGATTGTGTCTGTGAATTAGGTTTCGTAGCCATTTAGTCTCCCCTGATCGAGTTTTCGGCTTCTGCAACAACTGCAGCAAGATTCTTCAGGTACGCGCCTACCGCTCCCTTTTCGAGCTCGAGTTTTCTAAGTTGAGCTTCGGCCTTTCGCAACAGCGCGCTCGCCTCGGCATGGGCCTTTTCGACGATCGCCCTTGCCTCTTCATCGGCTGCCACCAGTGTTGCTTCGGCGGCGGCGCGCGCCTCGTCTCTAGTTCTCTTGTTTACCGACTTGGCGGCGGCTTCTAGCGTCTCAGACTCGAGGCGGGCGGCTTCGGCGCGCGTTCTCGCATTGAGGAGCATGGCGTTTGCTTCATTGAGGTAGCCCTGTGTAGCGGCAACTGCCTCTTGGTGCTTGCGCAGATACTCGGCCTCGGCTTCTTGCCTTCTGGCGGTTAGTTCGAGGTCCAAGTCTCCACGAGCCTGTTCAGAGATCAGGGCGAGTGCGGTCTCGGGGTCGAGGTTCTTGGTCAGTGTGCGAGTCGCGACCAGTCTTCGTTCGCTGAGGTCACGCTCTGCGCGTGTCTTCAGCGCTTCCGTCTCGCGTTTCGCGGTCGCTCTAATTTTTGCTGCCTCGGTTGCGATCGCGCCTCGAATGGCGCCTGCCTCGCGAGTGGCTTCGTCAACTAGCCTTGCCGCCTCGGTGCGAGCTTCAGCGATTAGAGCCTCATAGTCTGCTTTGGCGCTGGCCTGAATACGCTCGGCACGACGCCCAGCCTCCGCCACAAGCGAGTCGTAGTAGCCCTTGGCCTCGGCCTTAAGTTCTTCTGCCTCACCGGCAACGCTGGCAAGAATGCTTGCTCGCTCCGTTTCGGCGTCCTCGACAATTCGCAGGGCCTGGTCTTCGGCAGTGCTGAGAATTAGGGCGGCCCGCGCGCCTACCGAGGCGTAGTTTGGGCTCAGCGACTCTGCTACCTGCTGTTCAAGCTGCTCGGCAACTTGAGTCTTTTCGCGAAGCTCGAGTATCAGCTGCGAGTTTTGATTTGAAATCTGGAGCAGGTCTCGCTTCAGGACGCGAACGGCCTCATCTACGACTTCGCGATCGTAGCCACGGATCCCAGTTGGGAATTCGGCGTCTTGCGACAAAAGGCTCGCTCCTTGGGCTTTCGGTAGACTAGAGGACTAGCCAAGTTTAGCCTGAACGGAGTCCCATGCGCCTTTTGATCGCCATCGGTCTGTTCCTGCTTTCACTCGCATTTCTTCTGGTGGGTATTGCTCAGCGAACTGTTTGGGCTCCGCCGGCGAGCTACAAAATGGCAGTCAATTACGAAGCTGCCAACCCTTTTGTAGTCATACCTAAGGCAACTCTTGAGCTTTACCCGGGGGAGCCAACTGTTTCGGTGGAGGGTCCTCGCGGAGTCTTCTTGGCAACTGCGCGTGAGAACGACATTGTCGCCTGGGTAGGTGCAAGCCCGCACACTTTGATCACAAGCCAAGAAGACAGCGACAAGCTCGAAGCGACTTCGATGCCAGGTGCTGGTTCGGGTTACTCTCCGGTCGGTTCAGACCTCTGGCGCAGCTCAACCTCTGAACAAAAGTCGGCAAAGCTCAAGGTGTCGCCGGTAAACGGTGAGGCGATGTTTGTCGCTTCCGATGGCGCTTCGGCCGCACCTGGCTCGATCACGTTGGTTTGGCCAAACAAGTTCGATCTGTCAACGTCGAACCTGCTTTTGGGAATCGGTTTTGGGCTCTTGGTCATCGCCTTGATCCTCAACCTGATCCACTATCAATCGATGCGCAAGCGCAGAGGACCTCGACGAAGGGTTCCCAAAGCTCCTCAGGGGCCAAAACTGCGAATCGGTAAACAGCCTCGCATGGCTCCGCCGCGCGGTCGCCGCGCTGCCCGTAAGGTGATTTTTGCACTCCCTGTTTCTGCCCTGGTGCTAGCCATGGCTACCGGCTGTGCTCAAATGACTCCAGGCCCAAACGCAACCCCGACACCTACAGCCACAGCCGTAATTAGCGACCCACCCGTGGTTACGGCAGCTCAGCTGCAACGGATCCTCTCAGAGGTTGCGAAGGTAGCTAAAGACGGCGACGCTCAGAGCAAGGGAGCGCTTCTTTCTTCGCGGTTAGCCGGGCCTGCGCTTCAGCAACGAACCGCCTATTACACGCTGCGCAAGTTAGACAAAAAACTCAAAGCGCTCCCGGCAATTGCCGGTAAGCCAATCACCTTCTCGCTTCCAGCGGCGTCAAGTCTTTGGCCACGCGCGATCATGGCTGTCACCGACGAAGACGGTACACCGAGCCCGCAGATGCTGGTGCTGGTGCAAGAGACACCTCGTTCTCAGTATCAGCTTTGGTACAACATTCGCCTGATGCAGGGCGCAAGCATTCCTCTGGTGCCGGTCGCAGACATTGGCGCTATTCCAGTAGCCGCCGATGCCCAGTTCCTCAAGGCGGTGCCAAGCGAATTGCCTTCGATTTACGGTTCGATTATTGATAACGGAGCCGGAATCGCAGGGGCCGAGAGATTTGCACTAACCAATGACGAATTCTTCAAGCAGATTTCTCAGTCCCAGGATGCCCAGGTGGCTGCGCTAAAGAACGGAAAGATCACCTTCACCCACGCGCTGGGTTCGCCAAAAGTGGTCTCGCTCGCAACAGCGGATGGCGGAGCCCTGGTGGCTCTTTCGATGATCGACGGTTACACCATCAGGCCAACCAAACGCGGTTCGGCAATTACCGTCACTGGCCTCGAGAAGACTCTGCTCGGCGCGAGCGGGTCTCCAACCGGCGTGGTCAGCAAGTACTCCGACATGCTTTTGTTCTATGTTCCGCAGACCGGCTCTGATGACAGGATTCGCCTGCTTGGCGTGACCCAGGGGCTCCTGAGCATTCGGAGTCGCTAGTGAGCGGCATGGATCTCTCTTCGCTGATCAAGCCAGTCGAGACGGCAGAGCC
>JBILRS010000087.1:0-4450 GCA_044372535.1 Rhodoluna sp. | reverse complement strand
CTCAGACTTGGTAATGGTTGGTGCCGAATCAAACATCCGGCAGATCATCACCCTTTCTGAGAGCGTCCCGGTAATCGTTGAGTTTCACGCCACCGGTGCAACTTCACTGGCAGAAAAGCTCGAAAAGAGTGTGCGCAGGCAGAACGGCAAGCTAATTCTTGTTCGTATCGACGGCCAACTTCAGGCTCCACTTGCCGCCGCTTTCAAAATTGATCACGTGCCGATGGTCATCGCTCTGGTTAAGGGCCAACCGGTTCCGCTCTTTGAAGGCGACATCGAGGCGTCCGAGGTTGAGCGCTTCGTTGCCAAGTTGCTAGATGTTGCCAAGTCGAACGGGCTAAACGGGTTTGTCGGGATTGGGCAGAATGCTCCAACAAATCCTGTGATTGACAGTGCGTTCGCCGCTATTGAAGCTGGCGACCTCGAGGGAGCGAAGAAGATTTACATCGCTGCTCTGACCGAAAACCCTCGTGACGCCGAATACATCGCAGGTTTGGCGCAGGTCAAGCTGATGATTAGAACTCAGGATCAGGACTTCGCAAAGGCGCTCGCTGACGAGACCACGCCGATCTCGCTGCGCGCGGACATTTTGGCGGCAAGTGGCGAGTTCGAACTCGCTTTTGATTTGCTGCTAGCGCTTTTCTCGGAGGGCAAGTCAGACGAGGTCAAGACTCAGCTACTCGAACTCTTTGAAGTGGCGGGGCAGGGTGCTCCCGAGGTTTTGCGGGCTCGCAAATTGCTGACCAACCTGCTCTACTGAGCCGGTTTTTACCAAAGTGCCCCCAGTGGGGTAACGCTGATTAGGCTTGAAGCGTGACGATCTACCTAGACCACGCCGCAACCTCACCGATAAGGCCTGAGGTGCTCGCCGCCTATACCGAGGCGCTGCAACTGGTAGGTAACCCGTCTTCGATTCACTCAGCCGGTCAAAGCGCCAGAGCAGTGCTAGAAGATGCCCGTGAGCGCTTAGCCGCAGCGGTTGGTTGCGACCGAAACGAGGTCATCTTCGCCTCTGGTGGCACAGAAGCCAACAATTTGGCTATCAAGGGGCTTTACGCGCACCGCGGGCGCAAGCTCATCATCACGGCTGCTACCGAGCATCACGCCGTTTTAGACGCTGTCGAGTACCTAGAGACCCAGGGGGCCGAGGTCCACTGGCTAAGTGTTTCGTCAGCAGGGGTTATCGACATGGACGACCTAGCAAGAGTCCTGGAAGAACGCCACGAGGAAGTGGCACTGATCGCCCTGATGTGGGTAAACAATGAGACCGGTGCCATAACCCCCATAGAGCAGGTAACCGCGCTCGCCGCCAAGTACGGCGTACCGGTGCACTCCGACGGAGTCGCTTCGTTTCAACACATGCCCACAAACTTCGGCGATTCTGGCCTCTCGACAATGGCCATTACCGCCCACAAGCTCGGCGGGCCGGTTGGCTTCGGAGCGCTAATAGTCTCGAGAGCAACCGAACTGACCCCGCTGTTTCACGGGGGCGGTCAAGAACGCGCACTCAGGGCGGGAACCATGGACGCCGCCGGGGCGGTGGCGTTCGCAGTCGCAGCCGAAACCCCTCAACCCGACTATCGAGAGCTCGCAGCGCTCGCCGTAGAGCTAATCTCGCCGCTGGGCACGCTAACCCGAGGCTCGACTCCCGGAGTGCCAAACATCCTCAGCTTCACCTTCGAAGGCTGCTCGGGGGAGTCGATGCTCTTCTTGCTCGACGAACACGACATCGCCGTCTCAAACGGATCAGCCTGCACCGCCGGCGTCGCTCGCGCTTCGCATGTCTTGCTGGCTATGGGTCACACGCAAGAGAGCGCGTCCAGTGCACTACGAATCTCGTTCGGCCCGCAAACCAGCCTCGAAGACATCAAAGCGCTCGCCGAAGCACTCCCAAACGTTGTCGCCACCGCGCGTAAAATTTAGTTATGAAGGTTCTTGCGGCAATGTCTGGTGGGGTTGACTCTGCTGTCGCTGCCGCTCGCGCCGTTGATGCTGGGCACGAGGTTGTCGGTGTTCACCTCGCGCTCTCTCGCAACGCCGGAACCTTGCGCACCGGTTCACGCGGCTGCTGCACGATCGAAGACTCGATGGACGCCCAGCGCGTATCAAACCTCCTGGGCATCAAATACTTTGTCTGGGACTTCAGCGAACGTTTCAAAGAAGACGTGGTGGACGATTTCATCGCCGAATATGAGGCTGGTCGCACCCCAAACCCCTGCATGCGCTGCAACGAGCGCATAAAGTTCGCTGCTTTGCTCGAAAAAGCCCTCTCGCTCGGTTTTGACGCCGTTGTAACCGGTCACTACGCAACTGTTCTAACCGGCGATTCTGGCCAGTTAGAGCTCCACAGAAGCCCTGCGACGGCAAAAGACCAGAGCTATGTGCTTGGCGTTCTGACCGCCGAAGAGCTCAAGCATGTGATGTTTCCAATCGGTGCCAGCGCATCGAAGGCAGACATTCGAGCCGAAGCAGCGGCAAGAGGCCTCGCGGTCGCCCAAAAGCCCGATTCTTACGACATCTGCTTCATTCCCGACGGAGATACCCAGGGTTGGCTCGAAGACAAGGTCGGCGCTAAGCCTGGGCTCATCAAAGACCGCGCCGGCAACGTTGTTGGTGAGCACGAGGGCACCCACGGCTTCACAGTGGGCCAGCGCAAGGGGCTTCGCCTCGGACGCCCAGCCGCCGACGGTCGCCCACGTTACGTTCTCGAGGTCCACCCGAAAGAAAACACCGTGATCGTTGGCTCCCAGAGCGCTCTTGCGGTAACCGAGCTGGCCGGCTCGCGCTTCACCTGGTGCGGAACCGCGAAGGATCACCCCGAAGAGTGGTTCGAGGCCGAAGTTCAGGTTCGAGCCCACGCCGAGCCAGTGGTCTGCCAAGCCGCGGTAATCGACGGCGAGTTCATCACGAGGGTCACCGAGCCGATCATGGGCGTTGCCCCAGGTCAAACCGCAGTCGTCTACCTCGGCACCAGAGTTCTCGGCCAGTTCACCATCGATCGCACCATCTCGGCCCTCTCGGTTGAAGAAGAGTTCGAAGCCGCCCGATGAGCGAACACGAAGACGCAGCCAAGCGAGTTAACGAACTCGTTGACCAGATCAATACCCACAGACGCGCCTATTACGAGGGCAACACGGTTCTCATCGCAGACGCCGACTACGACGCGCTCTTGCAAGAGCTCGAAGCCCTCGAAGCCAAGTTTCCTGAACTGATCACCGGCGACAGCCCAACCCAAACCGTCGGCGGCACCGCGAACGTAGCATTCTCACCGGTCACCCACCTCGAGCGCATGATGAGCCTCGACAACGCCTTCAGCGCCGAAGAGCTAAAGGCCTGGGCAACCAAAGTTGGCAATGCGAAGTTTCTCTGCGAACTAAAAATCGACGGCTTGGCAATCAACCTCCGCTACGAAAACGGCAACCTAGTCTCGGCCGCAACCCGCGGAGACGGAGTCGTCGGCGAAGACGTCACGGCAAACGTGCTCACCATCAAGAGCATCCCGCGCAAGCTGGTCGGCAACGGCATTCCTGCTGTCGTTGAGGTCCGTGGCGAGATTTTCTTTGGCCTCGAAGATTTTGCCAAGTTGAACGAGTCCCTGGTCGCCGACGGTAAAGCACCCTTTGCTAATCCTCGAAACTCGGCCTCTGGCTCGCTACGGCAGAAAGACCCCAAGGTCACTGCGTCACGACCGCTGAGAATGCTGGTTCACGGCATCGGAGCTTGGCGTGATGCCCCGGTCGCCAACCAGTCAGAGGTTTACGAACTGCTTGCCAGTTGGGGTTTGCCAACCTCGAAGCAGGTCCGGGTAGTTGACACAGCCGAAGAGGTCATCTCCTACATCGACTCGCTCCGCGAAAAGCGCCACAGCTTAGAGCACGAGATCGACGGCGTTGTGGTGAAGGTCGATTCACTCAACGAGCAGCGCGAGCTTGGGTTCACTTCGAGAGCGCCACGTTGGGCGATCGCCTATAAATACCCGCCGGAGCAGGTGAACACCAAGCTTCTCGACATCCGAGTAAGCGTCGGTCGCACCGGTCGTGCAACACCATACGCGGTTGTTGAGCCTGTCAAGGTTGCCGGTTCGGTGATCGAGTTCGCGACACTTCACAACCAGGACGTAGTGAAAGCAAAAGGCGTGCTGATTGGCGACACAATCGTGATTCGCAAGGCCGGTGACGTGATCCCCGAGATCCTCGGCCCGGTGATTGAACTGCGTGACGGCACCGAACGAGCCTTTGTAATGCCAAAGAACTGCCCAGACTGCGGTTCAGAGCTGCGCTCGATGGCCGAGGGCGACATCGACCTTCGCTGCCCAAACTCCGAATCCTGCCCAGCTCAGTTGCGAGAGAGAATTGCCCACATTGGCAGCAGGGGAGTGCTCGACATCGAAGCGCTCGGCGAGGTGACCGCAATTGAACTTTGCAGGAGCCTGTTGAAATCAGATGCCGAC
>JBILRS010000006.1:0-29311 GCA_044372535.1 Rhodoluna sp. | reverse complement strand
AGACGAAGCCGCAGCGATCATTCACCTAATCAACACCCCAACCGCATCCGGCCCTTACAACCTGACTGCGCCAGAGCCGGCAACCTGTGCGCAAATAGTTAAATCACTTGCCAAAGGACTTCGCCGACCCGCAATTTTGCAGGTGCCAACCTTCGCAATGAAAATGCTTATCGGCGAGGCCGCTGTTGAACTCTTGCTCTGCAGTCAAAAGATGAAAGCCGAGCGTCTCGAAGCGACCGGCTTCACCTTCAGTCACCCAACACTTGAGTCGGCCACCGCATACGTTCTGGCTAACGACTAACACCCCGCGCTAAAAAGAAACGCCCCACCGAAATTCGGAGGGGCGCTTCGCAAAAAAGCTTTACTTCTTTGGAGCTGGCTTCTTAGCAGCAGGCTTCTTAGCGGCAGGCTTTGCAGCAGCCTTAGGAGCGGCCTTCTTCACAGCTGGCTTAGCGGCAGGCTTCTTAGCGGCAGGCTTTGCAGCAGCCTTAGGAGCGGCCTTCTTCACAGCTGGCTTAGCGGCAGGCTTCTTGGCCGCTGGCTTTGCCGCAGGCTTAGCGGCAGGCTTCTTAGCCGCTGGCTTTGCAGCAGGCTTGGCAACTGCCTTTACAGCGGTCTTGGTGGCGGTCTTGGTGGTCTTTACGACAGCCTTTGCGCCCTTCTCAACAGCGCGGTCAACAACCTTTGCGGTTGATGCGGCCTTCTTGGCTACAACCTTCTTGGTCTTTGCAACGTTCTTCGCAACGTCACGCTTAACTTCCTTGACCTCTACGGCTACGTCCTCGATGATGTCATCGGCTAGAGCCTTGGCAGCTGCACCGGCAGCCTGAATGTTTTTTTCGTTCTTCTTCAGAACTTTCTTTACGCGATCGAAAATGTTCATAGTTGCTCCTACAAAAAAATTGGGGTGGGTTTGTACTGTTTGAGTTTAGCGGAACAGGTCTAGTTAGCGCGTCTGCGTCGCAGTATTTCGTCAAGCGTCTCGCTGTCGAAATCTTTGGCAGATTCGATATTCACTACATCTGCGAGGGTTGGGTTTTCGAGAGTACCCAATTGAGCCTGGTAAGTCTGACCCGGAACTTCGGTTGGTCGCCAAGAGCGGTCATCGATCAACTCTGGCTCTTCTCCCTCGCCAATGAGTTGAGCATCAAGACCCGAACCGATTTTGGTTCGACGATTAGCACTGTTCGAAACTGCACGCGAAACTCTCAGAGCTGCGATTCTCGAGAAGACTGCAAAACCTGCAGCGATTGCTATGCCGGTGATGGTCCAAAGTGTTGAGCCCAGGAAAACCGCAACGATGCTGGAGATGGCGGCAATTGAGGCGCCTGCGGCAAAGGCCACCTTCGCGGCGTTTGCCCTCTTGACCTGTGAGGCAATCGACGGGGAAGCCTGCGCGGTCAATCGATCTCGACGCACCCTTCGGTCGCGGGCGAATTCGTCTTTGTCTTGATTGCGCTTGGACACCGACGGCAGAAAAACGATGAACCAGACGACAGCGAGGGCAACCAACATGAGGCCACCGGATCCCGCTGAGAAGTTCATAACTTCAACGATATGAGAAAGAACTTTAAGGACTACTCATTTAATTCGGTGTGTTCGTTTTTCTTTCGCTTTAACGAATGCCATGGGTAGTCGTACTTCGGCACCTTTTTCTGCTGCCAACGATTCAGCACGCCGTTCGGCACCTCTTCACGAGTGAGCGCAAAGACATAGTGATCGCGCCAAGCGCCGTTTATGTGGATGAAGCGTTCTTTCAAACCTTCAAACCGAAAGCCGAGTTTCTCAACGATTCGCAGAGAAGCTTGGTTCTCTGGCCTGATGTCGATCTCAACCCGGTGGAGGCCAAGGTTGCTGAAAAGGTAATCGGTGACCAGGGCAACTGCTGTTGGCGTTATGCCCTTGCCGGCCGCTTCGGGCGCGATCCAGTAGCCAATCGTGGCACTCGAGACAGAGCCGAACAGCATGTTCGAAACATTGAGTTGCCCAACAATCTCACCGTCAACCTCTATGACGAAGGGCATACCCTCGTTCTTTTCTAGCGATTTGAGCAACCCTCGCACCATCGCCTTGATGTCGAAAGATGTGGGCATGTTTGGCGACGTGGCCTCCCACGGGCGCAGCCACGAGCGGTTGCCAAGGATCAAGGTTTCCAATCGCTTGACGTCGCGCATGCGAACGACCCGCAGACGAGTCTGACCATGTGAGAGAGCGAAGGTAAAGGGCACGATGGCAAGATTAGTCGCATGACTATAAATCCGGCGCATGAACGCAAAGTCGCTATTCGCAAAACTGTGCGCGCCGGGCGCCTCGGCGGCTTCTCTTGCGGTGATTCACACTCCAAGCAACTCATTGACCTGATCCAGAGAAACGGCTTCAAAACGATCGCCGCATTTGAAGAGTTTGACAACGAACCCTCGCTCGCCAGCTTGCGCGACTGGTGCTCAAGCAACAACGTGGCCGTGCTCTTGCCAACAATTGCCGAAAACTACGAGCTCACCTGGCACGCCGATGGTGAAGAGTGCCAGCTGAAGACAGCCGAGCTGATCGTCATGCCCGCGCTGGCAGCCGGCCGCGACGGCAACCGACTTGGCCGCGGCAAGGGCTACTACGACCGAGCGGTTTCTCAGCTCGAGTTGCCGAGAGTTGTTGTGGTTCACGACAGCGAACTCTACGAAACCCTGCCCGCCGAGGAGTTCGACGAGAAGGTGTCGATGGTGGTCACCTGCAGCGAAACGATAAGTCTCGACGAGCGCTTAAACTAGAAAGATGCCCACCTATTCATACGCCTGCAAGGTTTGCGAGCACTCTTTCGAGGCTCAGCAGTCGATTCACGACGAGGCTCTGAAGACCTGCCCTGAGTGCATGGGTGAATTGAAGAAGGTTTTCGGTCAGGTGGGCGTCGCATTCAAAGGTGCTGGTTTCTACCGCACAGACAACGCGGCTCCAAAAACCGACTAACCCCAGTGTGGCGGTTTGTCTTCTTTGAGCCGGCGATCATTGCTTGAAGCCGATTCTCCCCAGCCGACGTCCGTGTCATCTTCTGAACGAACATCAAACAGAGGTGCTTGCCTGGTCGAGATCGGCAACCCAATCGATATTGCGATACGAAGGGCGACCGTCTGCGGGTCGCTGAACAGCTCAAAGCTATGCACTCGGACGAGCTGCCAACCCATGGCCTCGAGAAGAGCTGGGTGGAGCCTCAGGCGCTCGGTTGCCGGTTGATCCAACTGCCACCAGTCCGCCTGAACTACGGCGGCTTTATTGCCGTAACTGATGACCAGCGGAAGCCTTGCGCCGTAGCCGAGATTAACTCGCACGCCCAACTTGCGAAGACGCAAGGCAAGGTCGGTAAGCATCGGGTCGACTTCGGTTTCAGAGCCTGAAAATGCTTCTTTGGTCACGTGAGCAAACACATCGTTGATGAGCTGAGCCATTGGCCAGTGGTTCGGAATCTCTGCCAGCGAACTAACGATGTGAATCCTTGAACGAGCGCTAACCAATAGGTTGGCAACAAACTTGCGGGCGAGTGGGTGAGCCAAAAGTTCGGGTTCTGCGTCGAGCCCGAGGCTGAAAATCACGACATCGGCGATTCGGTGCGAGAGCTCGGCTACTGTGGCGACTTCGAATTTCTCTCGACCGTGAGAGTCGAAGAACTCCTCTAGTTCGGGATTCTCCGCTGTCTTTCTTTGAATCTCGAGCCTGAGACGCTCGCTGAACTCCGCGGAAGCAGTGCCGACCAGCAGGGATAGTTCCGGGGTCTTTCTGGCGTGCTCAAACACTGCCGCAACAGTCTTTTCGACCTCAAGCTCAAGCGCTTTGGTATTGACGAAAGTGAGATTGCTTGCGCCCAGGTACTCGGCAGCGGTTGTCTCAAATTCGATGCGGTTTTGATAAAACTCGCGATTCACCAGTTCACCTAGAGACTGACCATTTGCTCGCCAAGAGCGGCGCAGGACCTGACCACCGAAGACTGCGCGAACGACTTCGAAAAGTGACTGCCCGGTTGACTCTTGAACCAGCGGAAGTTCGTTGCATTCGACCTCGAACCCGAGAGGCGTTGCAATCGCGTCATCCCCGAAAGCAATCACCTGTTCGGCTCGGGTCAGAGCCGCGAGGTTTTCTGCAACGTTTGTTCCTGCAGCGTCAAGCACGATAACCGCGTCGAACTTCGAAGAGCCGCAAACCGCGGGCACTTCGTAAGGGGACGCAAAGACAACCGAGGTCAGCGACTTCGCAACGTTTGGGGCTGCCTCCTCAACCTGAGCAATCGTTGCTGCTCGAGTTCTGAGTAAGGCCCTTAGGGCAGTTGACTCGGATGGGTTTTTCTCGAGAGCCGAACGCCAAGCAACCGATTGCGTTGCGGCAAGGTGAAGCCCGCCCTGGCGCACTAGGTTTTCGTCGGCAACTTTGAAGTCACTCTCGAGAACCTCGATACGCTCCGTCGTGAATCCAAGAATTCGAGGGTCCTTGGCGATTAGGTACTCGAGCGCGCTCTGCCAGAACACCTGATCAAACTCAACGGCGAGATGCTCTCGCTTCACATGCAAACGAGCGAAGTCTCGCGCCACATCACCCAAGCCGAGTTCGCGAAGCTGCCGGACTACCTCGGCGCGTTCGGCAAAGTTCTTAATCGGCAGAAGGTCCGATGCCATTTTGGTCAAATTGCTACCCAATTCGCCAATTGGTAGCCGGACCAGTGGGATTGCCTCTGCGTCGGTGTCGAGGTGACCCTGAATCTGGCTCAGGTCAGCCGAGAATCCCTGCAACTTAACTTGCAGGTCGCCGACGCCAGCAGCAACCGTGGGCGTCGAAGGCGAGAGAACCGAGGCGTCCCAGCGGGCCTTTTGTTCTTGGATTTCAACTAGAGCGAGATGAAGGTCGGTTACGTGCATGCCCGGCCTTAGGTACTCTTTTGCCAGCTTTCGCAACCGGCGACGGTCGCTGCCCGACATTTCGGAGCGCGCCGTCCTAGGTCCGGTCGCCTGCACAAGCGGCTCAAGGTCGCGCTCAAACACCTCTTCGACAAATCTGTCGAGGGTGAGGCCGATACCCGCTGCAAGTTGAAGGTAGGAGCCCCAGTCGTCAAATGTCGACGCGGGCTTGAGGTTCAGGCTGGCTGTAAATGTAGACAGCGAATCCCTAAGGTCATCGTACGAGTCGGCAAGTTTTCTCGCCAAGTCGGCTGTGTCTTGGGCCTCGTCGGCATTTGCAAAACGTGCTCCGAACCAGGGTGTGTCTTGAGGTCCGTAGTTGAACTCTCCCAGCTCGAAAGCCTCTTCGAGCAGTCGCAGGGCTCCAACTGGATCCTTGTGTTGGAGCAACTTTGACTTCGAGATTCGAGCCGAACTGGTTGGTGCGTGAGGCATCAGACTCAAAGCCGAGAGAGTCTTGAGCAACTGGTCAGCAGATACTCCAAGATCCTCGTTTTTTGAGTTCAAAACCGCGACATAAGACTCGACTTCTCCAAGAGCGTCGATGCGCTTGCGTTTTGCTTCGGCCAACTCGGTTGGCGTTGCCTTCTCGTGCCTCGAAATGGCTGCGACTAGGTCAAACCAAATCGCTGAAGAACGAATCCCGATGCCGGCTAGGCCAATTGAAGAGAACCTGTCGGCAAGCTCGTTCAAAGTCTGACGCCTCGGGGTAACAACCAAGACCCGCTTTTCATTCAAAACGAGGTTGGCAATCGTGTTTACGACGGTCTGGGTGTAACCGCAGCCGGGCAGGGTTTCGACCGCGAAGGATTCACCAGCAAGGGCGCGCTGCACGATCTGCTGCTGCACTGAATCGGCGTCAAGCACAAGTTGCACCTCGGGCAATTCCTGCTGAGGCTCTTTCGGAGCATCTAGTCCCGCCAGTTGCCGAAGCAGGCGGGTGTCTGACCTTGGCAGGTCTTGTTGAAGCAACACGGGTTCCACTCCGAAGTTCGCGACGACCAGCAACCGCTTAGCCTCAAGCCGTGCAGCTAGCCCCACCTGGGCAGAGATGAACTCCAGCAGGGCAATGGGCAAAATGTCCTGGGCTTCTTCGACGATCTGAATGGCGCGGATCGCATCGAGCTTCACCCCATAGCCGACTTCAAGAGCCGTCAGTAGACCCGGATTTACAAATGGTTTGCCAACGATGGCGACCTCGAAGTCTTCGACTTTGCGACGAAGCTCAAGCGGCCAAAGCACAATAGGGAGGTTGAGATCGAAGCCGTCATGAGCAAGTCCGACCAGGCCGCCCGCCAGAAACACGGTCTTGATACCCGCATTTTGCTGCAGTTTTGCTCCGCGTTCGGCGATTCTTCGAGCCGCAGCCAAACCTCTCGAAAAAGTTAGAGGCTCACGAAACAGGCTCGAGAGTGTGGTCGATCCTCCCGATACAAACTGAGCGAGTCCGCCAGGGTGAGCCTTCTCAAAGTCGAGTTGGCCAAAGTTGTTTGGCTCAAAATTGAGCAACGGATTTGTTCCGCCAATCGCACGAAGTTCTTCGGCCCAGACACCCAGTTGGCCAGAAGTTTCAAGCGTTTCACTCACAGTTCAAGCGTAACTTCGCACCCCTTCGAACCCCCGCAGGCCGAGACCAAAACCAGTCGCGGTATTATTTTCAGGCAAGCCCTCGTAGCTCAGTGGATAGAGCAGTGGTTTCCTAAACCATGTGCGGAAGTTCGATTCTTCTCGGGGGCACCGAGTTAAGCGGCCTCTAGAAAGTCGACCCATTCAGGGTCAACGCTGTCTGCACCCCTAATCGTCCAAGCCAATCCGCTCGGCATTCGCGGAGTAATCGGTAGCTCCCAGCCGAGTTCGTGAAGGGTTTTATCGCCCTTGATGTTGTTGCAGCGCAAGCAGCAGGCCACGAGGTTTTCCCAGGTGTCTAGGCCACCGCGCGATTTGGGTTGCACGTGATCAATAGTGTTGGCCGCACGCTTGCAGTAAGCGCACTGGTTACCGTCTCGCCTCAAGACGCCTCTGCGGCTGAGCGGCACTTTGCGTGAGTGAGGCACCCGAACGTATCTGCTCAGCAGAATGACTCGCGGCAGCGCGTAGCTACCTCTCGCGGAGTGCACCTGTTTCTCCTCGTCCCCCGAAATCACTGTGGCTTTTTGATTCAAAACAAGGATCAGTGCTCGTTTGAACGAAACCACACCCAGTGGTTCGTAGCCGGCATTCAAAACCAGTGTCCTCATGTAACCCCTAAAACAAAAAACGCGCCGTCAAAAAGACGACGCGCTCAGTTAGTGAACCCTTCGGTCCGTTGCGAATGGTGGAGACAGTAAAAATACTTGCTGTGCATATTCATAGATTAGGTCTTCGAACCAAATGAGGCGCATTGAAACGCCTTGTGTTTTATTGCGATTTGGTTAACGAGAAAGTACGCGGATTAGGTAGTAGGCGTCTGTGAAGATCGGCGCTAACTTGACATCGTCGCCTCGGCGGGGCGCGTGGTACATCTGACCGTTACCGGCATAGATGCCGTCGTGGCTGTAATTGTTGAAGATTACGAGGTCACCAGGTCGAGCGTCTTCGCGCTTCACCTTTACGGCGAGCCCCATCTCAACCATGTAAGCCTGACCGGTCACTGAGTGGTGCATTGGGATACCGAACTGAGAGAAAACGTACTTCACGTAACCCGAGCAGTCGAAACCGCGAGGGTTCTCGCCGCCGAAAACATATGGGGTTCCGACGTACTGGGCGGCTACCTTCATGATCAGGTCAGGGCTCATGCGAGGGTACTTAGGGTTGGCAATCCAGTCGGCGGCGGTTGGGCCGTTCCACTTGATGTAGTCCTTGATGGTCTGGCGGTAGATGATCGCCGAAGCGCTACCGGTCTTGTACTTGGCCTCGGTCGAAACGAACGTCGCCTTCACCAACGCACCCACGGTGAAATCCTGGGTGTCTTCGCCATCAACGAAGTCCCCGGCGCTAGCAGTGGTGAAGGCTGCCTGTGCTGCGATGTCAGGGCTGAAAGCGTAGGCAGGCAGGCCAAAAGTGGTTATTACTCCGGCTGAGACCGCCATCGTGGCATAACTGGTGAGCTTGCGTCTGAAAACGCTGGTCTTGGGAACCTGACGGACAATTCGGTTGCCGGCGCTTGGAGTGTCGATGGTAGGCGCGAGTTCCTCGGCGAGCATCAGCTCAACGAGTTGTTCTTTCTTGACGGCCTTGAGAGCAGCACGGCGAGCTCTCGCACTCTGCTTCTCAGACACGTCTCGACGGCTACGCAACTCGAATTGTTCGAGAATGTTCAATTGAACATCTGCGCGGCGTCTACCACTTGGCTTTTTGGCCAAAGTTAACCTCCGAGGTTCTTCGGTCACCGGACTTCTAAGGTTACCAAAGAATGAATTTCTTTGCGATTTATGACGCTGTGAAAAGACTGACTTTAAGCCAAAACGAAGAGATGCACCGCTAAATCGTGGTCTAGAGCGACGCCTTCGTCGCGAAGATCGGCGGTTATGAAGATCCTCTGACCGGCGTGTTCCGCCGAAATCTTTGCCCCCGGAACGATTCCTAGCTCGGCGAGGTTTGCCAGGAATTCCGGATCAATCTGCACACTCTCTGCGATTCGGGCAAGAATTAGCCCCGATGCCGAGCCGGTGGCTGCGATGACGCTGGTGAGCGGAAGCACTCCCAGCCCAAAGGAGGGATTTGCTGGCACACCCAACTCGTCCAATCCGGGGATCGGGTTTCCGTAAGGTGACACATCGGTTCTCTCAATAAGTCCGAGGATCTTCTTCTCTACTTGCTCACTCATTACATGTTCCCAGCGGCAGGCTTCCTCGTGCACAAACTCCCACTCGAGCCCGATCACGTCGGCCAGGAGGCGTTCGGCGAGACGGTGCTTGCGCATTACTCGAACCGCCTGGAGTCTTCCGTCGACGGTGAGTTCTAGGTGCCTATCGCCGGCTACGACCAATAGCCCATCGCGTTCCATGCGCGAAACGGTCTGGGAGACTGTTGGGCCCGAGTGGTGGAGTCGCTCCGAAATTCTGGCCCGCATTGGCGGTTGGCCTTCTTCTTCAAGCTCAAGGATGGTGCGCAAATACATCTCGGTTGTATCAATTAGATCTGCCATGCGCCTCCTTATTACTTGTAAAGACTAACCGCAGGCTAACCTGCTCTGGCTGAGGTTCGATATACTTACCAAATGGCAACCATCGAGCTCCCACAAGAACTACTGCCGGCTGACGGCAGGTTCGGCTGCGGCCCATCCCGAATCAGGCCGGCTCAGCTGACTGCTTTTGCGTCGGAGGGTGCACTTCTGATGGGCACCTCACACCGCCAGGCACCGGTCAAGCATCTCGTGAAGCGAGTGCAGGACGGCCTACTCGACCTGTTTCACAACCCCGACGGGTACGAAATCGTTCTCGGCAATGGCGGCTCGACCGCATTCTGGGATGCCGCGGCTTTTTCGCTCGTTGAGACCAAAGCTCAAAACCTTGTCCACGGCGAGTTTGGCGCAAAGTTTGCCACCGCGCTGACCAACCCTTGGTTGCAAAAGCCGACCATCATCTTGGGCGAACCAGGAACACGACTCGACCTTCAAGCAGAGTCCGGAGTGGACAGCTACGCCTACGCGCAAAACGAAACTTCTACGGGCGTCGTAACTCCGGTGGCTCGAGTTGTTGGCGCAGACGCGGGAGCATTGCACTTCACCGATGCCACATCAGCAGCGGGCGGTATCGACTTCGACGCAAATGAGACCGACGTCTACTATTTCGCACCGCAGAAAAACTTCGCCTCCGACGGCGGACTGTGGTTGGCGCTGATGTCTCCGGCAGCGATTGAGAGAGCCGAAAGAATCGCAGCGAGCGACCGGTACATTCCAGAGTTCTTGAGTGTGAAAACCGCGATCGACAACTCTCGACTAAACCAGACCTTGAACACGCCGGCTATCTCAACGCTCTTTTTGCTGGCAGACCAGATCGAGTGGATGAACAACAATGGCGGCTTGGCTTGGGCTGACCACCGCACGCGTGAGGCTAGCAGTCACCTCTACCAGTGGGCAGAGAATTCCGTTTATGCAACCCCATTCGTGACAAACCCAGACCACCGCTCGCAGGTGGTAGTCACCATCGACTTTGACGGTGTCGACGCAGCCGAGGTCGCTAAGGTTCTCAGAGCAAATGGAATAGTCGATGTCGAACCATACAGAAAACTCGGTCGCAACCAGTTGCGTGTGGCCACCTTCACCGCGACCGAACTGGAAGACGTTCAAAGACTTACCAAGTGCATCGATTTTGTAGTTTCGGAGCTTGGTTAGTTTGAAGTTCTATGTAAAGAGCGCCGATCGAAAGCCTGACCCTGTACCGGCAGAAACAAACCCACGGCCGGTAATTGCCGTGGGTATCTTGATCTGGGTTTTGACGCTAATTGTCTTTCTTGCTATTCCCACGACGGTTCCGGCCGCGCGACCTTGGTGGCCGCTTACCTGTGTCTTCGGAATCATCCTCGGCACTCTCGCCTTCATCAGATTCGGGCGCAAGTAGCTCGGTTTCTTCGTCGTCAACATCGACGAGGTCGATTTCGACTTCATCCTCGTCGTCTTCTGATTCTTCGCCCTCTTCGGCGTCCAAGGCTGCCTGGCGCTCTAGTTCTAGTTGCAGAGCCTTGTAGTCAGCCAAACGTTCAGACCAAGGGATCCAATCTGGAGCAACGAGGGACTCGGAGCCTGGCAACAGCACGAACTCACTCAGTGTCGGCTCGGCACCCTCGGGTTGGTAAATAGTCACCGACCAACGCCAATCAACATAGCCCTTGAGTTCGCTCTTGAACAGGTACGAGAAGGTGTCATCACCCTCGTCGATGGTCTCGATAAAAGGACCTACCGAGAGGTTTTCTTTCTTCAAGATTTCGAGAGCGAATGCGGTGTTATCGGCAGCCTTGCGATTCTTAGTCATCTAGTTCGTCAGCAACTTTACGTAGTATCGCTGCAATTCTGGCGGTTGCCTTTGGATCTGGCTGGCGACCAGCCTTGAAGCTTGGGCCGAGGCCATCCAAGAGGCGAATCAAATCTTGCACCATCACCGCTAGTTCGTCGGCAGGTTTTTTGTCGCGGCGGCTAATGCTTGCTGGCGCTTCGAGAATTCGCACAGACATCGCTTGAGCGCCTCGCTTGCCATCAAACAGGCTGAACTCAACGCGGGTGCCGTTCTTTACGGAGGTAATCCCCGCTGGAAGAGCAGACCCGTGCAGGTAAACCTCTTGGCCTTCATCTGATGCGATGAAGCCGAAGCCCTTTACGTCGTCGAAAAACTTTACTTTGCCGGTTGGCATTGATACCTCCGAATGTGTCCTGCTTATTTTACCTGTGAACAGGCCCGAACGGACAGGTATCCTAGAAGGATGGTTAAACCTAGCGAACCCCAAAAGTCTCGAGTTGAAAACACGCTCGCATTCATGATGGCGGGAGTGATCGGCGTCTCGATCCTCACGATTCTCGTCATCCTGGTGGCCTACCTCCTCAACTTCAAAGAGCTGCCGCCAATCCTTGCGATGCTGCCGATGATTGGTCTGCCAGTCGGCGCGCTGCTCATGATCACGCTGATTATTTTTCAGGCGCGTACCCGCACCAAAGCGAAGCGCTAGCAACTAGCGATGAGTCAGGTTCTCGATCTAGCTGGGCGCCTCCGCGACCTTAGCGACGAGGAACTGATTCGCCTACTCAGACTCCGAGGCGGAAGCTCAACAAACCTCAAGGACTTTTTCGACCTAGCCGAGTGGCTCCTTCAGCCGAAGAACATGGCGTCGTTCGTGAATTCGCTGCCCAAATCGGCCCTTGTATACGCCAGCCAAGCAGGCCTCGGCGAGGGAAGTCCTCTCTTGGATTTCATTCGAGATGGTGGCTACGTCAGTTTCAAGGGTGAGGTTTCGGCGAAGAAACCAGGTAGATCCTTGAGTATCGGCGAAACGGATTCGGTAGCGGGAATTCACGCCTTCGAAGCTCTCGCAGCAATTTCGGAACTCATTCTCGACCTTGAACACAGGATGCTGCGAGACGTCGGCAAACAGGGCATCTCGCTCGCAGACACCAAGCGCATCGCTGCGCTAACCGGCAAGGAACTCGACTTTGTAAGAGCAATCTTCGAACTGGCCGCGGCCGCTGGCTTGATCTCATCGGTCGACGGTCGTTGGTCGCTCACCATTCGAGCGGCGCAGTGGGTCGGACTCTCGGCTCGCGAGCGTTGGCAGTTGCTCGCTTCGACCTGGCTTGAGCTGCTTGGCATTGGCGCTTCAGCGGAACTCAGACGCGAAACCGCAGTGGGCGAAAGCCTCGATGAAGCTTTGCGGGACTGCTTTCCGCTCGAACGATTCGATGCCACCAGCAGATTTGGTCACATTCTCACCTACTCTGAGCTTCTCGGGTTAGCCGTCGAGGGTGCGGTTTCGACTTGGACTCTCGACCTCCTCGACGGCAATCTAGGCGGGGCCTCAGAGCTAATCGAGAAGTCTCTACCCCGAACGCAGGATCGCATAATCATTCAGGGCGACCTTTCAGTGATTGCACCGGGGCCACTCAGCACCGACGATGAGAGGCAACTCAGGGCGTTTGTGGATATCGAACAGGCTGGGCTTGCCTCGCGCTACCGACTTTCAGCGCTCAGCGTCAGCTTCGGTATGGAGTCCGGGCTGAGTGCAGCGCAGATGCGCGAAACCTTGCAGCGACTTTCTGGCGGGGCCCTGCCACAGCCGGTTGATTACCTTCTGAACGATGCGGTCAAGCGTTTCGGCAGAATTCGAGTGGTCGAAGACGCCAGGAGCGGTGGTTGCACTGTCTTTAGCAGCGACCCGACCTTGCTAACCGAGCTCGCGAACGACAGCCGATTGAAGCCATACAACCTAATTCGTATCGACTCGGAGGCCCTGAGTTCTAGATTCGCTCGTGACATTTTGTACTTCGGTTTGCGCGAGGTTGGGCACACTGCGATTCGTTCCGACCGAGCCGGCGCAACGATTTCTCCGCTCAAGGTAGTGGCATCGGCGGCTCAGAAAGCCGAATCCGGAGATTGGGCCGAGACGGTTGCCCGCCTGCGCGAAAGCGACCAACAAATCAGCGCCAGTTCAGACGACGAATCGATCATGCGTCAGATCATGTTGGCGATTAAGAGCAAGGCCAAGGTTTCGGTAACTTTTCTCGGGCAAAACGATGTCGAAATCAATATGACGCTAGAGCCGAGCGGTGTCGCCAACGGACGCATGCGCGCGCGCGACCGAAAAGCAGACATCGAACGAACGATTCCGATTGCCAACATTTCGGCGATCAGTTTCCTGTAGTCGGTGGCAAGAAATAGGCTTGAAGGATGACTACGGGACCCCTAATTGTTCAGAGCGACAAAACGGCTCTCCTTGAGGTCGACCACCCAATGGCTTCAGATGCCCGCCACGATCTTGCGGTTTTTGCCGAGCTTGAGCGAGCCCCAGAACATATTCACACCTACAGAATCACGAGACTAGGTCTCTGGAACGCCCGCGCTGCTGGCCATGATGCCGATTTCGTGCTGGGTGTTCTCGACCGCTACGCGAAGTTTGCAGTGCCCCAATCGGTGCGCACCGACATAACCGAAACGATGTCGCGCTACGGCAGGCTGACGATTCTGCGCGGCGAAGATGGTGAGCTGGAGTTGTTTTCTGAAGACAAACCTGTGCTCGCCGAAGTGTCGAGGCACAAAAAGATTAATGAGCTTCTCGGCGGCAGGCTCAGCGAGACAACTTTCAGAATTTCGCCTTGGGCCCGGGGGCACGTAAAGCAGGAGCTACTGAAGCTGGGATGGCCGGCCGAGGATCTCGCTGGTTACGCCGACGGCACGCCGCACGCAATCGAATTGGCTGAGGGTGACTGGAGCATGCGCGGTTATCAGAAGCAGGCAATCGAGAAGTTCTGGGCCGGCGGTTCGGGTGTTGTGGTGCTCCCCTGCGGCGCGGGTAAGACCATTGTTGGCGCTGGTGCAATGACGGTTGCCAAAACGAACACCTTGATTCTCGTGACTAACACCGTCTCGGCCAGGCAGTGGAAGCACGAACTACTCAAGCGCACCTCATTGACCGAAGAAGAGATCGGTGAGTACTCCGGCTCGCTCAAAGAGATTCGCCCGGTGACCATAGCCACCTACCAAATCTTGACTACCAAGCGAAAGGGCGAGTACGCCCACCTGGAGCTTCTGAATGCTAACGACTGGGGATTAGTGATTTACGACGAGGTGCACCTTCTGCCAGCACCAATCTTCAAGATGACCGCCGACCTCCAGGCGCGACGTCGTCTCGGACTTACCGCCACACTAGTTCGCGAAGACGGCAAAGAGGGCGACGTCTTCTCGCTCATCGGGCCAAAGCGCTTCGACGCTCCATGGAAGGAGATCGAGGCCCAGGGCTACATTGCGCCTGCGGCTTGTTTCGAGGTCCGGGTTGATCTGCCCGAGCTAGAGCGCCTCGAATACGCAATCGCCAGCCAAGATGATCGCTACCGAATCGCAGCCACCTCGCCGATGAAGATACCCGTTATCTCGCGCCTGATGAAGAGGCATGCTGGCGAGCCGACCCTGATCATCGGTCAGTATCTCGAACAAATCCACACCGTCGCCACCGCTCTAAACGTTCCATTTATCACGGGCGAGACGCATGTCGACGAACGCGAGGTGCTGTTTCAGAAATTCCGGACTGGCGAGCTGAACACCCTTGTTGTCTCAAAGGTCGCCAACTTCTCTATCGACCTTCCGGAGGCGTCCGTTGCAATCCAAATCTCTGGCTCTTACGGCTCGCGTCAAGAAGAGGCTCAGCGTCTCGGAAGACTCCTGCGACCTAAGGCAGACGGACGCACAGCGAACTTTTACACTCTGATCGCTCGCGACACCGTTGACCAGGACTTCGCTCAGAATCGCCAACGTTTCTTAGCTGAGCAAGGCTACTCCTACGAAATCATCGACGCCGAGGACATCGCCTAAGGGCGACTTCGACACCCAAGGAACTCACAGCCTTCTTTCAGGTTTATCCTTCACACTGAGGACATGGAAACAATCAAGGTTCTCGTAGTCGACGATGAGTCGAGCATCCGCGCCCAGCTAAACCAAACCCTAACCTTCGGTGGCTTCACGCCGCACGCAGTGGCCACAAGCCAAGAAGCCCTCGAGGTTGTCAAGGTTTCCCCGCCAGATTTCTTCATTCTCGACATCAACATGCCAGCGTTCCTAGACGTCAACAGGGAGAAACCCGAAGAGAGCGGCCGCAACGAAGGCCTAGCTCTCGCGAAAGAGCTGCGCCGCCTCGGTCACACCGCACCGATCCTGTTTCTGACGGCAAGAGACGACCGCGAGACTGAAGCCTCCGGGCTCACCTTTTGGGGTGACGACTATGTCGTGAAACCTTGGAGCAACGCGGCACTTCTGGCGCGAATCAAGGCGATTCTGCGACGTTCGGGCAACGATGCACATCGTCCGAGGTTTCTCACTGTCGGCGAAGTTTCGATCGACGAAGACGCTCACGAGGTAACCATCGCGGGGACGCCAGTAGAACTGAGCCCTACCGAGTACAAGCTGCTCAGCTACTTCATGGAGAACCCAAACAGAGTGCTGAGCAAAGCGCAGATCCTCGACTACGTCTGGGAGTATGACTTCAATGGCGAGATGGGAATCGTAGAGTCCTACGTTTCTTACCTGAGGCGCAAACTTGACCCGCTGACCAAAGAACCGGTGCTAATCACCAAACGCGGCGTCGGTTACATGTTTAAATCGAACTAATGAAAACAAAGATCGTAGAGGGCTGGGCGCGCATATCCTTGCGCAGCAAACTGACCGCGCTCTCGGTTGCGATCATCGGCATACTCCTAGTCGTCTCAAGCGCCGGAACCCTATCGGTGGTAAAGACCTACCTGCAGCAAAATACCGATTCAATTCTCACAAGCACCGCGAGAGCCTTGAGCGACGAAGACCCCGGCACGGTAGGGCTCAAGATTTCAGCGAGGCAACTCGATCTCCCCCGACTGCCGAGTGACTACTTCATTTCGTTTCTCAACGCCGGCGGCACCGAGCTGATTTACATTGTTTCTTCTGCGCAAACCAAAGCCAACAAACCAAACCTGACTCGCTTCACTGCCGACGCGGTTGCTGCGACTCAGGGCTTTCCTTTTGAGGTTGACGACCACGGAGTCCCGGTCGCCGGTTTGGTGAGCGGCAAAGGTTGGCGAATGGTCGCCGTTCCTACAACGTTCTACCCCGGGTCGCTAGTGGTTGCCCTGCCAACCGACTCAAACAACGAGATTCTCGGCCAATACCGAGCAATCGGAACCTCCTTTGGGTTCCTGTTACTGATTGTCAGCGCACTTTCGATTTGGCTGACCATTACCTCCGCACTTCGACCTCTGAAAGAAGTTGAGCGCACGGCATCAGCGGTTTCGGCAGGCGACATCAGTCAGCGACTCCCTTCGCGCACCGGGAAAACCGAGGTTGCCCGAATCAACACCGCGCTGAACTCCATGCTCGACAGCCTTGAGCTAGCCTTTGGTCAACGCGGCAAGGCTCTAGATCAGATGCGTCGTTTTGTTTCGGATGCCAGCCACGAACTGCGCACTCCCCTGGCTAGCGTCAGAGGCTATGCGGAGCTTTATCGGATGGGCGCTCTGAGCAAGAAGAAAGACTTGACCGAGGCGATGCATCGCATCGAATCCGAGGCCGTGCGAATGACCGAACTCGTCGAAAACCTTCTCGTTCTCGCTCGCCTAGATGAAAATGTCGAACTCGGACGTGAAACCACGGACCTAGTCGCGATGGCAAACGAGGCGGCCAAAGATGTCTCCCTCAGCACTGGCACCAAGGTCTCTGTCACTACCCTCGAAGGCCAGCCAATCAAGACCTTCAACGCAATTGTTGATCCGGGCTCAATGCGCCAGGTCCTAACCAACCTGCTCACCAACGCTGCGCGGTTCAGCCCCAAGGGCAAACCCGTAGTTGCTGCTTTTGGAATCAGCAACGCCAAAACCATCATTGAAGTTCGCGATGTGGGCCCGGGCGTGCCCGAGACTCTGCGCGACAAAATCTTCGAACGCTTCTACCGGGCAGACAACTCGCGCAATCGCGAAACCGGTGGTTCGGGGCTTGGGCTTGCGATCGTCAAGGCAATCGTCGAGCGTCACGGTGGAACAATTGTGGCTCTTGATACTCCTGGCGGCGGAGCAACCTTCAGGGTCGAACTTCCCTAGTTATCCCCAAAACAGTTTCGGTCGCCGTAATAGCGACTTGAAGCGCGTTTGATTTTCACATGACACATTTCAGCGTAGACAGCGAGCAAGTCCTCGCAGCAAACACCACAATCCAGGGCACAATAGGCCGGCTACAAAACGAAGTCGACACTCTGCACGCAAGCCTTCAAGGTTTGCAAAGCTCTTGGCAAGGCGTCGCAGCAACGAGTTTTCAAGAACTTGTCGGGCGTTGGCGCATAACCGCCATCACAGTGCAGCAGCAACTTGGTGAGGTCAGCACCGCTCTAGCATTTGCCGCGAAACAGTACAGCGAGATCGAACAGGCGAACGTTCGCCTATTCATTTAAAAGAGAAGTGGGCGAAACCGTTCGGTCTCGCCCACTCCCCTTTGAACTGGTTTAGAAGTCCATGCCACCCTGTGGAGCTGCAGCTGGTGCTGCTGGCTCTGGCTTCTGAGCAACCACTGCTTCGGTGGTCAAGAACAACGCAGCGATCGATGCAGCGTTCTGCAGAGCAGAGCGAGTCACCTTCACTGGGTCGTTGATTCCTGCCTTCAGCATGTCGACGTATTCACCGGTAGCGGCGTTTAGACCCTGACCTGCAGGAAGGCTTGCGACCTTCTCAGCGACAACGCCTGGCTCTAGGCCTGCATTGATCGCAATCTGCTTCAGCGGTGCCGAGATGGCTACACGCACGATGTTCGCGCCGGGCGCCTCATCACCCTCGAGCTTTAGCGACTCGAAAGCCACCTTGCCGGCCTGGATCAAAGCGACTCCACCACCCGCAACGATTCCTTCTTCAACTGCAGCCTTCGCGTTGCGAACTGCGTCTTCGATGCGGTGCTTGCGCTCCTTGAGTTCAACCTCGGTAGCGGCACCCGCCTTGATAACTGCAACACCGCCGGCAAGTTTGGCCAAGCGCTCCTGTAGCTTCTCTTTGTCGTAGTCGCTGTCGCTTGCATCTAGCTCGCGGCGAATCTGGTCAACGCGACCAGCGATTGCTGAAGCCTCACCGGCTCCGTCAACGATGGTGGTCTCGTCCTTGGTGATTACGACCTTGCGGGCGCGACCTAGAAGGTCGAGGGTCGCGGTCTCCAAGCGAAGACCGATTTCCTCAGCGATAACCTGACCACCGGTCAAGATGGCGATGTCTTGCAGCATTGCCTTGCGGCGGTCACCGAAGCCAGGAGCCTTGACGGCTACCGACTTGAAGATGCCACGGATCTTGTTTAGAACAAGAGTGGTTAGTGCCTCGCCGTCGACGTCTTCAGCGATAAGCAATAGAGGCTTACCGGTCTGAATAACCTTCTCGATGATTGGCAGGAGGTCCTTCATTGCTGAGACCTTGCTGTTTACGATGAGCACGTAGGCGTCTTCTAATACAGCCTCCTGGCGCTCTGGGTCGGTAACCATGTAGCCAGAGATGTAGCCCTTGTCGAAGCGCATACCCTCGGTGAGCTCGAGTTCGATACCGAAGGTGTTCGACTCCTCAACGGTTACAACACCTTCGCGACCAACGCGGTCGATGGCCTCGGCGATTAGTTCACCAATCTGGGTGTCACCTGCAGAGATCGATGCGGTGGCTGCGATCTGCTCTTTGCCATCAACAGGCTTTGCGTCTTTGATCAACTGAGCGATCACGGCTGCAGTTGCCTTCTCGATGCCACGCTTGAGGCTGATCGGGTCGGCGCCTGCTGCAACGTTACGCAGACCTTCGCGAACGAGGGCCTGAGCTAGAACAGTTGCGGTGGTGGTGCCGTCACCGGCAACGTCGTCGGTCTTCTTTGCGACCTCTTTGACGAGTTCGGCACCGATGCGCTCGAACGGGTCTTCTAGTTCGATTTCTTTCGCGATCGAAACACCATCGTTTGTGATCGTTGGCGCTCCCCACTTCTTCTCGAGCACGACGTTGCGTCCGCGAGGGCCAAGGGTCACCTTGACTGTGTCGGCGAGGATGTTCAAACCGCGCTCAAGGCCCCGGCGTGCTTCCTCGTTGAAAGTTATGATTTTTGCCATTTGAGGTATCTCCAAAAAGTAGTTTCTGGCACTCAGGTCTTTAGAGTGCTAACTCTATTTTGGCACTCTCACCCCCAGAGTGCAAACGAAAAGCGCCATCCCTGTGGGATGGCGCTTTCGGTGTTAAGTCTTTACTTAGCCAACAACGGTTACGTTGTCTGCCTGTGGGCCTTTGTCGCCACTCTTAACGTCGAACTCAACGCGCTGGTTCTCTTTGAGTTCCTTGTAGCCATCGCCTCCGATAGCTGAGAAGTGCACGAATACGTCTGCACCGCCGTCCTGAGTGATGAAGCCGAAGCCCTTCTCAGAGTTGAACCACTTTACGGTTCCTGTTGCCATTGCTTACTCCTGTTACCTATGTTTTCTGCTCGATCCGAGCATGAGCCGCATAGAAACATTTGTAACTATGGCCACTTAGGGAAATCCTCGGTGACACTACGACCTAATAGCCACGCTATCCCATAAAGCCAAAACAAAATAGGGGGATTGGGAAATAAAAATAACCTTTATAGACCCGTTACTTTTTGTAATCGGCCCCTAGAACGATAGTTATCGCGTCCGGGTAGTCGGTCGAGAGCTCGAGTGGGTACTTACCGACTAGCGAGATCAGCTCCTGAGCCGTCGCCTTGTAGTCCACGTTTGCATAGTAGATAACAGTCTCGTCGGCTTGCTTCTCAGCGTCGGCCGCCGAAACAATCGTCCAGCCAGCATCGAGAATTTTGCGACCGAGCGCTCCTGCGATGCCTTCCGAGTTGGTCGCGTCTAGGACTGCGATCGGGTAACCCTTGGTCGAGTCGGCGACCGCGGTTGGCTTCGGCACCGAGCCCGTAAAGATGTTTCCGCTGTCGGCCCAGGTCAAAGCGATGAAACCTGAACTTGCCACAATCACAGCCATGACCATGTATCTAAAGAATTCGCGTGCCCGGTCAACCGCGGTTCGCCGAATTCGGTGCCTGCCGCCATGCGAAGGCAACTGGTCGAACTCGTCCAGCGGGAACTTTTTTGACATGAATCCTCTTATTAGAAGTGCTACCTAATATTAGGTCAGATAAGAGAGGCAATCCGATGGGTTTCGAAGTAGAAAAAAGCGATGAGCAGTGGCGCGAAGAACTTTCCGATTTTGAGTTTCACGTCTTGCGAGAAAAGGGCACCGAACGCGCTCACACCGGTGAGCTGCTGAACGAAGATCGCCTGGGCACCTTTTCTTGCCGTGGCTGCGGAGCAGAGCTCTTCAAGAGTGAGACAAAGTTCGACGCTCACTGTGGCTGGCCAAGTTTTTACGAGCCAAAAGAGGATCACGCCGTAAAGCTGATCGAAGACCGTTCACACGGGATGTTGCGAACCGAGGTTGTCTGCGCCAAGTGTGGCAGCCACCTGGGCCACGTTTTCGAAGACGCACCGCAAACCCCAACCGGCGAGCGCTTTTGCATCAACTCGGTTAGCATCACTTTCAAGAGCAACGAGTAGGAACAGATGAAGGTGAAGGTGGACATGTCCGGAGAAAAAGGGAAAACCGTAAATGTGGCTAGCGGCAGCGCTGGCGGCTTTTACTTCATGGGTTTTATCGGGGCGGCTATTTACTACGTCTCAAACGCCACGGACTTTTGGATGGGCGTGCTCGGGATCTTGAAGTCGCTCGTTTGGCCGGCATTTCTTGTTTTCGAAGCGCTCACAAAACTCGGAGCCTAAAAACTCAGAGAGCCGACTATGGGACTCGAACCCACAACCCCCGCTTTACAAGAGCGGTGCGCTACCAATTGCGCCAAGTCGGCCGGATGAAGAAACAGGTTTCTTACCTGTAAATGATACCTTCTGCGCTCGTGCTGTCTTCGGCACTAAAAATTAACCTTGGACATTTAAGAATGTGGTCGCTTTTCGATACTTTTTAGGCGTATTCTGAACGTATCTACATGTCGGGGGACAAATGTTTAAGATTTCTAAGTTATTTCTTTCAGGAACCGCAGCAGCCGCCATCGCGGTTGCGCCAATTCAAGCTGGTCTGGCCTACGGGGCTGATTTACCAGACTGCACAATCTCAATGACCGCAGCGAGTGAGACCTACTCGGGCACCGAGGGTCCTGACGTCATTTGCACCGGGGGCGGCAATGACATCGTTTATGCACTCGGCGGAGACGACGTTGTCATCGTTCAGGGTGGCGGCACGGTTCAGGTTGATCTCGGTGACGGAGACGACGTCTTCTACGGCGGCGTAGGCATCACCCCGTATCACGCGATTGTTCACGGTGGCGAGGGCGACGATGAAATCAATGGAACCCCTGGCGCCGACGAACTTTACGGCGATGAAGGCGAAGACGAGGTTTACGGCGGAGACGGTGCCGACAGCATCTACGGCGGTTACGGAAGTGACTACCTCCAAGGAGACAACGGCGCTGACGAAATTCTCGGTGAAGCTGGCGCTGACGACATCAATGGCGGCTGGGGCAGCGATACCCTCACCGGCGGGGCTGACTCGGACTCATTGTTAGGTGGCTTTGGCAACGACGACATCTACGGCGGCGGAGACCGCGACTTCCTTCAGGGTGACACTGGCGAAGACCACCTCTACGGTGAGAGTGGCACTGACAGACTGGCAGGCGGTGAAGGCTACGACATCATCGCCGGAGGTGACGGAACAGACACCCTTGAGGGTGGTTGGGGCCTGAACCTTTGCGACTACAGCACAGGCGAGATCAAGGGTGACACCTGCATCTACGACGACAAGGCATCGCTGATCATTTCGGCTACCTGGGATCAAGGTTCCTATGAAACCGGCTCTGCGCCGGTAACCGTTGGCCTTGACTTAACAATCAAAGATGATGTCGCTGTGCGAAGCGTGACCGCTTACTGCAACATCCCAGACGTACTGCCTTGGTCAATGAGCCAAACTTGGACTGGCTTTCAGAAGGAAGTCTCGACCAAGTTGACCCACACTCTAGACAAGGGCACCAAGCCTGGAATCTACGATTGCTACGCCTACGGCTACGACCAGGTGAACAACCAATTCCACCAGAAAATTGCTTCGCTCCAACTGACTCGCGGCGCTGGCATCTGGGACGACGAAGCCCCAAAGATACTAGACAGCTTCTGGGATCCTGCTTCTTACGATGTCAGCCAGAGCGCTAAGACCGGCCTTCTAAACCTGCACGCGACCGACCGCACAGGTATCTCTAGCATCCAGCTACAGTGCGATGACCTTACCGCTTACGCCTCCGGTCTAGACAGCAATCTCAACAACCCAGCTTTGGCTGCTAACTCGGGTTCAAATAAGGACTTTGTTGCAACCATCAAGCTAGAGATTCCTTATGGCCACAAGCCCGGAATCTTCCCTTGCACCATCTGGATTACCGACAAAAACAAGAACGTTATGAGCCAGCGGGTTGCCTCGCTCGTAATCACCCGCGATTACGGGCCCAACGGCTACGGTTCATGGGACGAAACAGCACCGGTTGTCGAGTACGGAGTCTGGAACCAGACCAAGTTCGATGCTGGTCAAACCGCTCAGACTGCATTGCTCAGCCTTCACATCACCGATGCGAGCGGAGTGCGCAACCTCTACGTAAACTGCGCAAACCTCTTCAACACTCACCTGTACAACCTCAATGTAAATGACCTGGCAAACAACCCAGCCATTGCTTCGGTTCAGGGTGACCGCAAGGATCTCTACATCACTTTCGCGAACACCATCTTGCTCGGGCAGTACCCAGGTAACTACCCCTGCTACGTTTGGGGAGTTGACGACTTCGGCAACACCTTCTGGGAGACAATCGACCCGCTAACCGTATGGCGCACCCCACCGGGCATGCCGAACGAGCCGACCAATTTCGCCTATGAAGTCTTCAACGGCTCATCTGGTGTCTTGACCTGGACCGCTCCTTCTTTCAAGGGCAGCCCGGCGCTCAAGGACTACGTGATCGAGTACTCGCTTGATGGCGGCGAAACCTACAAGGCAATCAACGACGGTTACTCAACAACGCCGCGTCTGCCGATTTCTAACCTGAAAGACAACACCGACTACCGATTCCGCATTCGTGGCGAGAACGGTGGCGGAATCGACGCTTACACCAGCAAGTTCATGGAGCTTTCTTGGGCCTACCTGGACGTTCGCACACCTGAGGCTGTCCTGCCTGATGCGCCAACCGACTTGACAGTTACCGAAGTAACGAAGTCGAGTTTCAAGCTGGGCTGGAAGACGCCCGTCAACGACGGTGGCGCTTACATCAATAACTTCTCAGTAGAGCTATCTCGCGACAACGGCGCTACCTGGGTATCGCCAAAGGTCACCGAGGCGAACTCTCAGGAGTTCACCGTCTTCGGCACCGCTCCAGGCACTACCTACCAGGTTCGCATTGCAGCAGTAAACAAGGTTGGCCGCAGCGACTACCTAACCGGCTCGGTAACAACTTTGGCTACGGTTGCCAGCAAGCCCCTCAACATTCGCCTCCACACGCAGGGTGGTGGCCAAGCGATTCTCAACTGGGATCTGCCAGCCACCAACGGTGGAGCAGCCATCTTTGACTACAAGGTTGAGATGACTAGTGCTACTGCTTGGACTACGATCACCCACGCACCATCGAATAGCCTCAGCTACACAATCACCGGGCTACAGAAGGGCAAGACCTACAAGGTTCGAGTTTCGGCCGTGACTTCTGTCGGCGAGGGCGACGTTTCTGACGCATTCACTTTCACAGCCGCAACCACAGCACCGGGAGTCCCTACGAACTTCCAGGTTGGCTCTGTCACCAAGTCGGGAGCGGTTTTGACTTGGTCGACCCCTGCCGACACTGGCGGTCTAGCCGTTAGCGACTACGTTGTTGAGACCTCGGTCGACAATGGCGTGACCTGGCTCGCTGTGGCCCACACCGCGTCGAACTCGACCAAGATGACACTGAGCAAGTTGGCCGGCGATACTGCCTACTTGGTCCGCGTCTCGGCCAAGAACTCGACAGGCGTGAGCGAACCGACCTACGAATCGTTTGTCACACCAGCTGGTTCGCCGACCTCGGCACGCGAGTTGAGGGCGACGCCTTCGGGCACGACTGCCACACTCTCTTGGTTGGCACCGGCTTCAGACAACGGCGCATCGATCACCGACTACATGATTGAAGTTTCGAACGACGGTGGCGTGAAGTGGGTAGCGATTGCGCACAACGCCTTTGTCGGTACGAGCTTCAATGTGACCGGCCTCAAGGCAGGAAGCTCCTACCGATTCAGGGTTAGTGCAATCAACGCCTACGGCAAAGGTGACCTTTCGAATGTTGTGTCGATGCTGACCGCAGGAACTGCTCCTTCGGCGCCGACGAACCTGAAGGTGACCACCAAGACCACGACCTCGATCACACTTTCATGGACAGCCGCGAAGGTAACCTCCGGTTCGGCGGTACGCGAATACATCGTTGAGTACTCAAAGAACAAGGGCCTGACCTGGACACGAGTTAGCTCAGTCACTTTCAAGAGTCTGAGCCTCACCGTCAAGGGCTTCAAGAGCAAGACGACCTATGTGTTCCGAGTATCCGCTCGAAACGATGTTGGCGCCTCGACCTATTCAAACAAGGTGACTGTCGCCACCCGCTAACCGAACATAAAGAAACTCCCCAGACCGATTAGGTCTGGGGAGTTTCTTTTTTGGCTACTTGGCCGAGGTGCTGAGAACCCACTGAGCGAATAGTGCTGGGTTGGTCCAGTCGCCCTTGAAACGCTCACCGTTTAGAACAATGAACGGGGTTCCTTCAACTCTGAGGTTGGTTCCCGGAATGTTTCGCTTGAAGACGGTGTCCTGGGTGTAAGAAAGCACATAGGACTGGTACGAGGCGTTCTTGATGCAGTCGATAACCTTCTTGCTGGTGATTCCGACGCTCTCGGCTCTTGCGGCAAGTTCGTTGTCGCTCGGTCCCATTGAGCCCTCTTCAGGCTGGTTTTCGAATAGTGCGGTGTTGTAGTCGAAGAAACTGTCTGGCGCTCCGTCAGCAACACAGAACGCAGCGCTAGCCGCGCGGCTCGAGTAGGCGTTTGGGCTCGCTCCGTCTAGGAACGAAATCGGGTGAACCTGCACGGTGTACTTGCCCGAGGAAACCCAGTCGCGCATCTGAGCATTGTTTGGCTGGTCGAAGTTTTTGCAGTTAGGGCACTGAAGGTCTTCGTAAACGATGATGTTTGGCGTGTCGGCCTGAACTGTAGGGTCGGTGATAGCTTTGAGGCCCTTACCGATCTTGATGCCGCCGTCAAAGATCATGTTTGCCGGAGTGGCCACGGTTGGCGTTGGGTTGTTGACCTCGTTGCCGATGGTCAGGACGACGCTGGTGACAGCTAAACCGACAGCAGCGACGATCGATGCGACAAGAATTGTGCGCTTACGGGCGGCACTGCGCTTCTGCGCTATGCGCATTTCGCGGGCTTTTGCTCTTGCGGCTTCGCGCTGTTCATTACGGGTAGGTCTTGGAGTGTTTGGCATCAGATTCCTTTATCACGATTGGGTGACTAAGCAGATTTCCTAGTCTAAGACAGGCTCGGCCACTGGCATAATGGGAGTACCTCAAGTCATCCGACTTGTGGCTCTATCACTATGGATCGTCCGGCACGTACCTGCCGGTGAGGAGAACAAAAATGGCATCAGTAACATTCCAGAAGGCATCTCGCCTCTACCCAGGCGGAACCCGCCCGGCGGTTGACGAAATCGACCTAAAGATCGCAGACGGCGAGTTCCTAGTACTCGTTGGCCCATCGGGTTGCGGTAAGTCGACCACCCTGCGCATGCTCGCAGGCCTCGAAGAGGTAAACGCCGGACACATCCTGATCGGCGACCGTGACGTCACCGACATCCCGCCAAAAGACCGCGACATCGCAATGGTCTTCCAGAACTACGCTCTCTACCCACACATGACCGTGGCTGAGAACATGGGCTTCGCCCTGAAGATCGCCGGTGTTTCGAAGGAAGAGCGTGCAGCTCGCGTCCTAGAGGCAGCCAAGCTTCTCGACCTCGAAGAGTACCTAACCCGCAAGCCAAAGGCCCTTTCGGGTGGTCAGCGTCAGCGTGTAGCCATGGGTCGTGCAATCGTGCGTAAGCCACAGGTGTTCCTCATGGACGAGCCTCTGTCGAACCTTGACGCGAAGCTTCGCGTTCAGACCCGCACCCAGATCGCTTCGCTTCAGCGTCGCCTCGGGGTAACCACCGTTTACGTAACCCACGACCAGGTCGAAGCTATGACCATGGGTGACCGTGTTGCAGTTTTGAAGGACGGCGTTCTTCAGCAGGTGGACACCCCTCGCGCACTTTACGAGAAGCCAGAAAATGTGTTCGTTGCAGGCTTCATCGGCTCACCAGCCATGAACCTTCTTGAGCTCTCAATCGTTGCCGGTGGCGTGCAGTTTGGCGACAAGGTTCTTCCTGTCGACAAGGCAATCCTTGCAAAGACCAAGGCAAAGAGCGTAACCGTAGGCCTTCGCCCAGAAGACCTAGTTATCGCGAAGCAGGGTCTTCTCGTTCACATTGACGTTGTCGAGGAGCTAGGTGCAGACGCCTACCTATACGGAAACGCAAAGGTCGACGGAGTCTCTGTCGACATCGTTGCCCGTGTTGACGCAGTCAACCACCCGAAGGCTGGTTCGACCGTCACATTGGCACCTGAGGGTGGTGTGACTCACCTATTCGATGTTGAGTCTGGCCTACGCCTCAACTAAGCGTCACCAAAAGCAAAACAACTGCCGCGGTAGTTCCAGAAGTTCTGGTTCTATCGCGGCAGTTGACTTTAACTGGCTTTAGTTGGTGCCTCTGCGGCGCGCAACCTCATAGAGCGCAACGCTGGCCGCAATTCCGGCGTTCAGTGATTCGGTGTGGCTGGTGATCGGAATCGAAAGAATGGCATCGCAGTTCTCTTGAACCAAACGGCTGAGGCCCTTGCCCTCAGAGCCGATGACCAGAATCATCGGCTCGGTGCCGAGGTCGAAGTTTGGCAGGCTGATGTCGCCGTCGCCGTCTAGACCAACAACAAAGAGTCCGCGCTTCTTGAATTCCTTGAGGGTGTTGTTCAGGTTTGCGGCTAGAGCTACCGGAATACGTGCGGCTGCGCCTGCCGAGGTCTTCCAAGCCGAAGCGGTAACGCCAGTTGAGCGACGCTGCGGAAGGATCACGCCTTGGCCGCCGAACGCTGCTACCGAGCGGATAATCGCGCCAAGGTTGCGAGGGTCTGTAATCCCGTCGAGTGCGACGAATAGTGGCTTCTGGCCGCGTCCGATGACTTTGTCGAGTAGGTCCATCGGGTGCAGGTAGGCGTATGGCGGCACAGCTAGCGCGATGCCCTGGTTGATCGAGTCGAAGCCTGTCAGGCGGTCTATCTCGGGGCGGGTGACCTCGTGCACGGGGATTTGACGCGAATTCGCGAGGGTGATCGCCTCTTTGACCCGGTCGTCAACCTCAATGCGGTTGGCTAGGTAAAGCGCGGTTGCTGGCACCTTGGCGCGCAGAGCCTCAACTACCGAGTTGCGACCTGAAAGCACCTCGTTGGCGTCGGTTGCTTTCGAAACAGGCTTTGAGTTGCTTCGAGCAGCCCCGGCCACGCCAGCGGTGCGAGCGGACGGAGCGAGAAACTCACCCTTGCCGGTTGCACTGCGGCGCTCTTCGGCGCGCTTGCCCTTGAAGGCCTTGTGACCCTTGCGCTCTTCAGCCCGCGGAGTCGGCCCCCGACCCTCGAGTCGAGCCTTTCCTTGCCCGCCTGAACCGACGGTTGGGCCCTTCTTGCCGCGTGCGGTGCCCGGGCGTTTGCCTTTGCTAGCCATTGAAACTCCAAGTCGTTTCGTTTGCGGTGTCTTCGATAGTGACACCTAGTTGGTTTAGTTCTTCGCGAATCGAATCAGATCGCGTGAAATCTTTGTTGGCGCGAGCCTCTTTGCGCTGTTCTAGCAGCGCTTCAACCTTAGCCGCAAGTTCGGGGCTCGCCTCGATAACCTCCGGCTCGATGCCAAGCACGCGGGCCATCGCAACAATCGCCGGGATAGCTGACTCATCGCCAGAGTTTGCGCTACGAACAGTTTCGTGGAGCACTCCCAAAGCGGCCGGGACGTTGAAGTCGGCATCCATCGCAGCAACAAACTCGTCTGGCAGCGAACCTTCGGTTGTGTCGGGGTTCTTGGCCAAGACGTTTTGAATGCGGCCAACCGCAGCCTGAGCGTCAGCGATTGCGCTCGGCGAGTAGTCGAGAGTCGAGCGATAGTGAGCCGAACCCAACCAGTAGCGCACCGCGGCTGGGCTGCCCTGCGCAAAGAACTCGTCAACCGAAACGCCGTTATAAAGCGACTTGGACATCTTCTGCCCGCCCACCGTGACAAGGCCGTTGTGCAGCCAGTAACTAGAGAAGCCGTAACCGACTGCTCGCGACTGAGCGAGCTCGTTTTCGTGGTGTGGGAAGCGAAGATCGAGACCGCCACCGTGAATGTCGAAGGTCTCACCAAACTCGGCAAACGCCATAGCCGAACACTCGATGTGCCAACCGGGTCGCCCCCTGCCCCATGGTGAATCCCAGGCGGCCGTCTCTGGCTCGTCTGCCTTGGCAGCCTTCCAGAGCGCGAAATCGTGAGCCGCACGTCGCCCGCCCCCGATCGCTTCGCCGTCCATGTTTTCAAGTTTTTGACGGGTCAACTCGCCGTAGCTCGCCCAGGAGGCGGTGTCGAAGAAAACGTTTGCACTGCCTTCAACCTGATAAGCGTGCCCGCGGGCGATCAGTTCTTCGATTATGGCGACCATGCCGGGAATGTGAGCGGTGGCGTGAGGCTGATTCTCAACCGCGCAACCAATAGAGCTGTAAACGCTGTTGAAAATCGCCTCGACCTCGACTGCTAGTTCTCGCCAGTCTCTGCCGAGTTCTTTGGCGTTGGCAAGCACCTTGTCGTCGATGTCGGTGACGTTTCTGACCAGTTTGACCTCGTAGCCGTGCCCGAGGCGAAACCAGTTGGCAATTATGTCGAAAGCGACGGCGCTTCTGAGGTGGCCGACATGCGGAGCAGACTGAACGGTTGGGCCGCAGACGTAGATTCCGACTTTGCCAGGCACGAGGGGCTCGAAAGCGCGCACGCTTGCCGACTTGGAGTCATAGACACTTAGGCTCACTTTTCCAGCCTATCCGCGCGCTTTTTGA
>JBILRS010000063.1:0-8594 GCA_044372535.1 Rhodoluna sp. | reverse complement strand
CAACCGAATTTGGTCAACCAAGGTTCGTTCGCTACTAACCATGCTCGGAATCGTGATTGGTGTCGCGGCAATCGTGGCACTGACCTCAATCGTCGATGGCGCGTCGCAGGGAATCAATAAGTCTCTCGCCACCCTCGGCACCAATCAGCTCAACATCACCGCGATGGGGCCAAACGCCTTGACCGAGCAAGATGCGCAGGCTTTGGCCGAGCTTGATTCGGTGGCGCTCATGTTCACTCAATCGCAAAACGAGGGAACCATCGCGACCGAACAGAACCGCGTAAAAGCGCGTCTGGTCGGAGTCTCGTCAGAGTACTTTGACGCGGTGAAACCCGAAATCGCTCTAGGTTCTTACCTTTCAAAGAATCCTGCCGCGCAGGGTTCTAGAGACGTGGTCTTTGGTGCCGACGCAGCAAACGACTTGGGCCTCAAGGCCAGCATGCTTGGCAAGACTGTGAAGCTGAACGGGCAAGATTTCAGACTTGTTGGTGTTCTAGACGACCAGGCTGGTTTTGGAACATCGGGCAGAGTTTATGTCTCGCTTGATTCGGCGAGAAAAATCTTCAGCCAGTACCCATACGTTTCGTCGATCGTGATTCAGGCGACCACTCCCGAAGCAGTTGACTCACTGCAGCTTGCGGCCGACCGCCTACTGCGCGAGCGTTACGGGTTGGCTGAGCAGACTGAAGCCAGGTACACGGTTACCAACCAGGCTTCGCTGCTGTCGGCCGTCGGTAGCATCACCGACACCCTTGGGCTCCTGCTCACCGGCATCGCCGCGATCAGCCTCTTGGTCGGTGGCATCGGAATCATGAACATCATGCTGGTTTCGGTTCGAGAGCGAACCCGAGAAATCGGTGTGCGAAGAGCAATCGGCGCGAAGCAGTCGGATATCCTCACCCAGTTCCTCATTGAGGCAGTGGTGTTATCTTTCGCCGGTGGAGTCGTCGGTCTGATCCTCGGTGAAATTGCCGCCTACCTTCTGGCAACTATCGGTGACTGGCAGTTCTCAATTCGATTGGACACCATTGCCCTTGCCCTTGGCTTCAGCCTGATTGTTGGTGTGCTCTTCGGAGTCTGGCCGGCCAGAACTGCCTCGAGGCTCGAACCAATCGACGCTTTGAGGTTCGAGTAGTTTTATCGAGTCGACTTGCCGAGTGTGACGGTTAGTTTTTTGCTCGTAGCCGTCGTGATGCTGCTCGCTGTCAGGCTAGCTGTGATTACGCAGCTGCCCGAAGTGTATTTGCTCTTCACCTGAAACTTGTTGGTCGAAAGGCGCGCTACTGAGCAAAAGGCAGTGCTTTTTAGCAGCACGCTTCTGCCGGTGACCGTCTTATAGGTCACGATCAACGTCTTGCGGTCGATTAGCTTGGCCGCGCTGACCATGGTGAGTTGCTCTTTGACGGGAGCCAGAGTTTGCCCACTCGAAGCTGTGCTAGCTGACCAAGAGTCGTTCTGAGTGAGCGTGGCAGTGACCTGACAGGAGCCGCTAGCTTTGGCTGACTTCACACGGATCAAATTTGCGGCCAGGGTCGTGAACGAACAGCCGGCACCCACACTCCATGAGACGGCGCGTCCGGAATTAGTTGTGGCTCGCACGTCAATGCTCTTGCCGTATTCGAGTTTTTGCGAGAGTCCGCTTAGTGAAATTGAATCGGTTGCCCGCGTAACATCGAAGCTTACGTCTGCGTTCACTTCAAACCAGAGCGCATCCTGGCCGATTGACGCTCTGATGACGCACCTTCCGAGGCCACCGGTGGCCCTAACCTTGAGGGTCTTCTGAATCGTAGAGACCTTTTCGCAGGGCCCAGAAACCAGCCAGTCGACATTGCGGCCGGATGTCGCGTTTGAGGTGAAATCTCTCGTGCTACCGGCGGTGAGCAAATCGAGTGGGCCGATGATGCTGAGCTGGTCTGGAGCGCGCGGTGTCGGCACCGTGATTGTGTAGCCAACCGACACCTTGCCATACTGGGTGCCCCATTGAAGGTCGTCGATTGAGACGAACCAATAGGTAAAGGTCTTGCCGTATTCATCGGCGTTGAAGCGGTCGGTGAACCCGGGCGAATTCGACGGTTGATAAGAGACCTTGCCATCCGACCTAAAGAAGACGATTCTTTCGGAGTCCGGTGTCTGTGCATAGGCGAAGGTCACGGAGGATTCGCTCAGGTCGGAAACCGCTACACCGGTCGGTGGTTCGAGCTCTGGAGGTAGTGCAAAGTACCAATACCAACCACTCCAGGCCCCGATCGGGTTTCCGTTCGAATTACTCACAGCCACGCGCGTTGAGGTTGGGAGTCCAGTTTTTAGGCCGACAAGCGAAACCTGAGTCTCGGTGGTGGTCTTCCACTCGCCAGCTCCAGCGTCGTAATAGTGGTAATACTCTGCGCCAGGCACGGGGTTCCACCTCACGGTTGCCGTGGTTGCGGTGATGTCGAGAACTTGCACTCCCTCCGGTGACCCGAATGCGAGAGTCGAGGTCAGGGTCAGCTCGTTCGAAGGTTCACTCAGTCGGCCTCTGTTATCGATTGAAACGTAGTGGGCTGTGGCAGTGCCAGCGGGCATGCTGTAGTCGCAGGAACCCTGATTACAGCTGGCGGTGCGACCGTCATTGAAGAGAAGCGCTCCGTAACCCGGGCTTCCGATCGGAGTCTCGAAGTCGAAGTAGATGCCGTCTGCATAAACACGGACGCGGGAAAGGCTTGCCCCTGGGGTAGTCACCGCAGTGGTTGGTCTCCCAAGTGCTGGCAGGGTAGTTGCCCCCGACGCATCGCTGACCGTGACAGCGTAGGTCGCCTCATTGATTAGGTTGTTTAGCAAGATTGAGTTGCTGCCAGTTTGCGAGGCCAACTCGCCGTCGAGCTTCACCTCATAGGGCCCTGCACCGAGGCCAGCGCTCGACCAGTCGACGGTTAGCGATGCGCTCGCCGAGGTGACTTGCGGGGCAAGTATTGCACCCGCCAAGGTCTTGAGCTCAAGTTCTCTCGCGAGCTCTACGGCGGCAACGGCATCGACTATTCCGGCGCCGGTGTAGTAGCGACTCGGCCAGGTGGCCGGCGAGAGACCAACGCACTCCCACTTAGACGCAGTGGCGTTCCACACGCATGAATCCCAAACGTCCGGTGGCGAATCTACCGCCGGTGAGGCGCTCAGTTGCAAGACCGACTGCACCTGCGACGGGCTGAGGCTTGGTGCGGCCTGCAAGACCAGGGCTGCGACGCCTGCCACTACCGGGGTCGCTGCCGATGTGCCGCTGAAGTCGGCATTTGGCCCCCATGGGAACGTTGTTGAAACCCCAGTGCCTGGCGCGGATATGTCGACTTCTTCGTTGTAGCTCGAGTAGCTCGCCCTTTTGCGCTCGCGGTCAACCGCGCCAACTGTGATCACTCCATCAAAGGGGTAAGAACCCGGGTAATTGCGAGAGAGCATGGTCTTGGTGCAGTTTCGATCCTTCAGCCCATCTTGCGATTGGTAGCGTGCTGAGCAGGCCGAGTTGCCAGCAGCGGCCACCACGACGATTCCGGATTCCGTCGCCTCTCTAATCAGAGCTGCTACAGCCCCGTCGACCCCACCGCCGCCGATGCTCATGCTGATTACGTCTGCGCCATTGTCGATTGCCCACCTGAGGCCCGGGATCATGGCTTCGGTGCGACAGCTCGACATGATGCACACCTTGGCGTTCAAGATTTCAACATCGGGGGCGACTCCGCCGATGCCAGCCTCAGCGTTCTTCACGGCGGCTACGATTCCGGCGGTAGCCGTGCCATGCTCTTGCTGACCATTGGCCCCTAGAGTGCCATCGAAAGTGGCGACCACCTTTCCGGTGATTCCGATCGCTCGCGGGTCGATGCCGTTGTCCAAGATTGCAACCCGCACGCCGCTGCCCGTGTAACCCATCGCCTGAGCCTGGTCGGCCCGAACCATGTCGTAAGCCCAACCGTTTTTGGCCCTCGGTGGCACGGGTGCTGGTTCGGCAGCTGAAGCTGATAACGGGCTAAACACAAAAAGTGAGGCAAAGAGAATGGTCGCAAGAAGAAGAGCTGTCGACCTGCGCCACAGCGACTTAGGGTTGTGCTCCCCGCCTACCATTACTCAAGATTAGCCCCGAGAGCACTCCTACGGGTTGGCTAAAACATCGTCGAGAAGGTTTGCGAGAGCCAGAAGTAAATAGGTAGGCCAATCAGCAGGTTGAACGGAAACGTGATGCCAAGGCTCGCGGTGATTGGCACGGCTTTGTTTGCCGTGGGCAGAGCAATAGAGACTGCTGCCGGAGCTGCGATGTAAGAAGCACTGGCGCAGAGCACGGCCAACGCAGTGGCCCCGCCGGCTGAGAGCCCGATCGCGACACCAACCAGAGCGCCGATGCTCCCGCCAATCAGTGGCATGACCAGGGCGAAGCCAACTAGTGCAGGCCCAAGTTTCCTAAAGTGTTTGAAGTTTTTGCCTGCTTGAATGCCGAGGGTAAGTAGAAAGAGCGTAAGTAGCCCGGTTTGAGCGTCAACGAAGAGGGTCTTGACGCTCTCGTAACCCTTGGGTCCCGAAATGTAACCCATTAGGACTCCGCCGAGCAGCAGCATGACCGTCTTACCGAAGAGGACTTCCTTTAGCAGTTCGCGATCCTTGAGGGCAGAGAAGCCACCCTTGGCCAGGAGGATTCCGATAAGCAAACCAGGGACCTCCATCACTACGAGGAGGGTGGTCACGACGCCTTCGTATTCGAGTTTGGCGGAATCGAGAAAAACGAGAGCCGCGGTGAAGGTGACTAGCGAGGTCGAGCCGTAGTGAGCCGCCATCGATCCTCGATCGACCAGCGAAAGCTTTGGCACGAGTCTGAGCAGCGCGAATGCCAACAGCGGAATCAGGCAACCCAAAAGCAGGGTGGTCAGAATTGGCAAACCAGAGCCACCGAGCCCGGTTTCCCGCAGCGCGAACCCGCCTTTTAGGCCAATAGCCAAGAGGAGAACGAACGAGATGACATCGACCGCGTTCTTAGAAACACCGATGTCGGTCTTTATGCGACTGGCCAAAACCCCGAGGGCAAAGGCAAGAACTGGGACGCTGGTGAGGCTGGAGATTGCGATGTCTGCAGAGTTCATAACTGACACTATACAAGAACAAAAATACCGCTATTCTACTTCCGCTATAATTGGGTTATGAATTGGACTTTTCTGAGCAACCACGGACACGTGATCGTGCAAATCAGCCAACACCCAGACATTAAGTTGACCGAGCTGGCGGCTCAAGTCGGCATCACCGAGCGTAGGGTTCGAGAGATCATCGGCGACCTGCGCGACGCCGGCTACCTAGAAGTAACCAAGTCGGGCCGTCGAAATGCCTACCGAGTCATGCCCAAGAAGCCCCTGCGCCACAGTGCCGAGGCAACTCACACCCTCGCCGAACTTCTGGGAGTGTTCGAGAGAACCTGATTTCGAATTGTTATTTTTTGACGGTGGGTCAGCTCAGGGTGTGCGCTAATGTCTATGTAATTGATGCTTTATGACCCCTAGGATTTCGATGAAAAACCTAATCTCTCGTTCAAGTTCAAAGAAGAGCCTCTCGAAGGTTGGATTGCTTTTGGCAATCGTCTCTTTAGCTTTCGCTCCTCTGGCGTTGAGCCCAACGAGCCCTGCGTTTGCTGATGTGGCTACCATCTCAGACTCAACCAGCGTCTGCCAGGTCGCGATTAGCAGCCCGACCGTGACGATCAACGCCACAAGTGCCACTGTCTCCCTAGAAGGCGATGACTGCGTTGTGAAGTTTTTGGAAGTTGGTTCGTATTCGGTAACTATCCCGTCCGGCGTCGAAGCACTTGACTACTTAGTAGTCGGCGGCGGTGGCGGCGGTGGCTCAGGTGGCGGTGGCGGTGGCGGTGTCCTGCAGGCTAAGGGCTTCGCAGTCTCAGACGGCACTACTTACGCCGTTTCGGTTGGTGCGGGTGGTACCGGCGGTAGCGGCGGCGCAGGGGGAAGCCCGGTCAATTCGACCGCTGGTGAGCCATCCATTTTTGGTTCAATCACGGCACTCGGCGGTGGCTCAGGTGGCCAAAGCAACCAGCCAGCTGGCGCTGGAGCTAGCGGCGGCGGCGCGCAGTTCGACTGCATCGACGTGACCTGCATCGGTGTGGGTACTCCAGATCAGGGCAACAGCGGCGCGGCCAGTAGCTTCCCAGGCTACGGTGGTGGCGGCGGCGGCGGTGGCGCAGGTCAAGCAGCTGAACCCCACCCGCTACACCACATTGGTGGCAAGGGCGGTGACGGGCTCAGCAGTTCGATAACCGGAACCATCACCTTCTACGGTGGCGGTGGCGGTGGCGGCGTTAACTCAAACGACGGCAAGTACTGCGGTTTGAACGAGCCAGGCACAGCCGAAACAGACTATTACTGCTCGGACGAGCCAGTCACTACAGGTGGCGGCGACGGTGGAGTCGGCGGCGGCGGCAAGGGAAGCTCTTATGGTTTCACTGGCGGAACCCAGGGTGAGCTGGCAAATGGTTCGGCAGGTTTGCCTAACACTGGCGGTGGCGGTGGCGGAACCGACCCTGAAGACGCATACGCATACGCTGGCGGATCTGGATTAGTAGTCTTGCGCTTTGCGCCGAACAATGCGGAGCAACCAGTCTTCTTTGAGTCTGAGCAGGTGCAGAGACAGCTTGCCGCTACTGGAGTTAACGCTTGGCAGCTTCCGGTCGCGTCGTTGTCCTTGATTGCTCTAGGTCTTGTTTTCCTCAGAGCCTCTAGGCGTCAGAAGCGCTAACACTCTCTAGCCTTTCGGGCTAAGAGACCATCTGATCGATGGTGTCGGCGTCAAGCACGTGGTCGATTGCCATCACGCTCGCGCCAATGATTCCGACCTCTTTGCCCGCTTTACTTTGAACGATTGATAGGTTCTCGCTAGCCAGTGGCATTGATCTGCCGTAAACGACTTCTCTGACACCGGCTATGAGGTGTTCACCAGCAGAGGCTAGGGAGCCGCCGATCACAATGATTTCGGGGTTCATGAGGCTGACGCAGGTGCTCAGCACCTCGCCGATGTGGCGACCCGCTTGGCGTACCGCTTGAATTGCTTCAACCTTTGAACGCTTGACGGCGTCGATTAAGTCTGAGGTGTTGCGAATCGGTAGGCCCGCCGCGACAACGTTGTTGATGATGCTCGGCGCACCGGCAACTGCCTCAAGGCAACCGTAGTTTCCGCACTGGCAAGCGACATCGTCGCCGCCGGTAACCCGCACGTGCCCAATGTCACCGGCGGTACCTTGCGAGCCGCGCTGGAGGTGCCCGTCAGAGATTATGCCGGAGCCGATGCCCGTTGCCGCCTTAAGGAAGATCAGGTGATCAACGTCTGGGTAGGTCAGGTGGCGCTCACCTAGTGCCATCACGTTCACGTCGTTATCGACCAAGACTTTGGCGCTGAGCTCCTGGTTGACTCGCGCAGGAATATCGAAGCCATCCCAGCCCGGCATGATCGGCGGGTTGGCTGGCTTGCCCGTCGAATGTTCAACTGGCCCCGGCACGCCGATACCGATGGCGAGCAACTTGGACTCGGGAATTCCGAGCCCTGCGAGCAGATGCCTAAGCTCCTCGATCATCCAGCGCAGGCAAACCTCGGGGCCGTCAGAGATCTGACGTTTGGTGTCGATCGAAACGAGGATCTTGCCGCCTAGGTCGGCGAGCGAGGCGATTGCGTGGGTGGCACCGAAGTCGACTCCGGCGACAACGAAGGCGCTCTCATTTAGTAGTAGGCGAGCAGAGGGACGGCCCCCGGTAGAGGTGGCGCTGGTGGCGGGGGCGATGAGCCCAAGCTCTATGAGAGGGTCTAGTCGCAGCGAGATGGTTGATCTGGCAAGGCCGGTGAGCTCGGCCATCTCGGCTTTGGTGTGTGGCTGGCCATCGCGAAACAGCTGGACTAGTCGTCCAGAACTGAATCCAAAGTTCGATTTATTTATTTCGGCCACCCGTAAATCATAAACAAAAACTAGTTTCGCTTTTCAAAACAAGATTATCACAAGTCTATAACAAGATGTCGAAATTCGACAAAAGTCTGACAACATCCACCATTATGTACTTATCAAAGGTTTTTGCTCAAGGAGGCAAGCAAGTGAAATTCGGTTACTCAACGATCACCTGGGGTGGTGTAGTAGGTCATCCAGGTGGCGTCACCAGCATCAAGGATCTCTTCTACCTAACCAACGGAGACACCAAGGCGGCTATCCGCGATATCGCTTCGGTCGGCTACGAAGGCACCGAGGTATTCGACGGCAACCTCGCCGAGTTCGAGAACAACCCAGAAGAGCTTCTCTCGGTACTCCGTGAGAACAACATTGTTTTGGAGTCGGTTTACACCGGCGCCAACTTCATCTACGACGAAATTCTCGACGACGAGCTTTACAAGATCGAACGTGCTGCTCTACTCGCAAAGAAGTTTGGTGCGAGTCGCCTAGTCGTCGGCGGTGGCGCCAAGCGCCCGGATGGCCCAAAGGCTGACGACTACAAGAAGGTTGGTCGAGGTCTAGACATGGCTGCCGACATCGCCAGAGTGAATGGTCTCGAGAGCAGCTTTCACCCGCACTTGGGCACGATCTCAGAAACCCTCGAAGGCTT
>JBILRS010000062.1:0-8869 GCA_044372535.1 Rhodoluna sp. | reverse complement strand
AAGAGCGGTTGGAGCTAGCTCTAGAGCAGGCCGATGTGCTTGTGATGGCCGCTGCCGTTGCCGACTATCGTCTAGCCGAGCCGAGCACTGACAAACTCAAACGAGCCGAAATTGGCGAGACCCTCCAGCTCAGTTTGGTCGCGAATCCAGATATCCTTGGGTCGGTAAATAGACCCGGCTTGTTCAAAGTTGGATTCGCTGCCGAGACCAGCGACTCGCTTGAAGCAGCGGCACAACAGAAACTCGTCAACAAGGGCTGCGACCTCGTAGTTGCAAATGACGTCTCAAACGGCGCCGTTTTCGGTGAAGACCGCAACAGCGTCCTTGTGGTCGATAAGGCGGGTGTGGTCGCAGAAGTTGCCGGTTCGAAGTCGGATGTAGCAAGCAAACTTATCGACATCATCGCCGCACGCCTTAGCTAAGTCGCAACTAAGCGGATATAATTCAGTTATGACTAGCTTGCGCCTTTTTACCTCCGAATCTGTGACCGAAGGTCACCCAGACAAGATTTGCGACCAAATTTCCGACACCATCCTCGATGCGATCATCAGTGAGGACCCTCAAGCCCGCGTCGCCGTTGAAGCCATGGTTACCACCGGACTCGTCCACGTTGCGGGTGAGGTAACCACCGAGGCCTATGTCGACATCCCCGGCTTGATTCGCGAAAAAGTTCAGCAGATCGGCTACACCTCGAGCGAAGTTGGCTTCGACGGAAAGTCTTGCGGTGTTTCGGTCTCAATCGGAGAACAGTCTCCCGACATCGCGCAAGGCGTGAACTCTGGCCTTGAAGTGCGCGAAGGTGACTCCTCGGACGACCTCGACAACCAAGGCGCAGGCGACCAGGGAATCATGTTTGGTTACGCGACGAACGAGACACCCACACTCATGCCCGCAGCAATTTCTATAGCCCACGGTTTGAGCCAAGAACTCGCTAGAGTTCGCAAAGATGGCATCTTCGACTTCCTGCGACCAGACGGCAAGACCCAGGTGACCATTGGTTACGACGGTGCCACACCGGTCACCATCGACACGGTCGTGCTTTCTACGCAGCACGACTCAACTGTTTCAACTGAGGAGCTGCGCAACGAGATTGAGCACCACCTAATCCGGCCATACGTGTCTAGGACTGGGCTTGACCTCGCCGAACTTAAAGTGCTGATTAACCCAACCGGTCGATTCGAAATCGGAGGCCCGATGGGTGACGCTGGGCTGACTGGGCGCAAGATCATTGTCGACACTTACGGTGGAGCCTCACGCCACGGCGGTGGTGCATTCTCCGGAAAAGACCCTTCTAAGGTTGACCGTTCGGCTGCATACGCGATGCGTTGGATTGCGAAAAACATAGTCGCGGCAGAGTTGGCTGACCGTGTTGAGGTGCAGGTTGCCTACGCAATCGGAGTTGCGCACCCGGTTGGCCTCTACATTGAGAGTTTCGGTACTGCAAAAGTAAGCGAGGCAGCACTCAGGGACGCCGTACTGGAGGTATTTGACCTGAGACCGCGTGCGATCATTCGAGACCTCGACCTACTGCGCCCCATCTACGCTGAAACCGCGACCTACGGCCACTTCGGGCGCGAATTGGCTAACTTCACATGGGAACGCACCGACAGGGCCGAGGCTCTTAGGTCGGCAGTAGGCGCCTAGTGTTTGCGAGAGTAGCGCTTGATTCACCGCTACCTCAGCTCGACCGCCTTTTCGATTACGAGATTCCGGCTGACCTCGAGGTTTCGGTTGGCTGTCGAGTGGTTGTGCCATTCGGAAACAGCCAAAAAGACGGCTTCGTGGTCGAACTTGCCGAAACGACAGACTGGGTCGGCAAAGTTGCCCGACTAGCCGAGGTAGTTTCGCCGCTACCGGTTCTGACTAAACAGACCTATGACCTAGTGCGAGCCGTCGCTGATCGCCAGGCCACAAGTTTTGGTGATGTTGTCGGCTCGGCAGTGCCGGTGCGAGCGGTGAGGGCAGAGAAGAGCTGGCTTGCCTCCGAAAGGGTTGTTGAACCGATTACGTTGCCAAAACTGGCGGCTCCGTCACTGGCTAAACTTTCGGCTCGAATAGTAGAGCCACGAAATTCAATCTGGTTGGACGAATTGCTCGGTTGCGCAACTGAGAAACTCCGTAACGGAGTCTCCGTAATCGTTGCCCTTCCTGACTTTCGCGACATTGAAAGATTCGTGGGCAGGGCGACGGAACTCGGGCTGGAGCAGGCTCTAATCCGCTACAGCCAGCAGGGAAGAACTCAGACTTACGAATCCTTCTTGGAGGCTCTTGGAGCAGAAGTCCAACCGCGAATCGTTGTTGGCTCGAGGTCCGTGCTCTACGCCCCGATAACAGCTGGTGCGATTTTCATCTGGGACGACGGCGACCAAAGCCACCAGGACCAGCAGTCGCCTTATGCAACCAGCCGTGAGATTGCCCTGATTCGGCAAAAGTTGACCGACTGCCATCTTGCCTTCTTTTCTCATGCGCGATCGGTCGAGGTCCAGCGTCTAATCGAAATCGGTTACCTCACCGAGTCGAGCAGCGATTTCAGCAAGCCCAACCTTTCGGTCTCAGAGGGGGAGTTCCGGGTTGATTCTGCTGCCTGGTTAGCAATCCGCGACGGACTAAAGACTGGGCCGGTACTCGTTCAGGTGTCGAGCGTTGGGGTGGCGAAGTCGCTCTACTGCAAGAGCTGCTCGAGCCGCGCCATGTGTTCCGGATGCAACGGCCCGCTTTGGATCAACTCGAAGGGCGAGACAAAGTGTCGCTGGTGCAACTCGTTTGCCCTCAGCGCGACCTGCCGAGACTGCGGAGGCGCGGAGTTTCGTAGCGGCAAACCTGGAGCCACGCGAACTGTCGCAGAGTTCGGACGTAGCTTCCCCGGGGTCAAGGTGACCGAAGTAACCGCCAATCAAGAGAAGGTTTCTATCGATACCAAGCCGCAGATAGTCGTCGCAACACCTGGCATTGAGCCCGTCTGTGAGGGCGGCTACTCTGCAGTGGTAATTCTTGATGCCAACGACGCCCTGTCTCGCGATAGCCTCAGGGCCACCGAAGATGCCATCCGGTTTTGGGCTAACGCCGTCGCACTAATGTCTCCTGCCGGCCGCGGGGTCATCGTGGGCGTGCTTGGGGATTTGGGCACGTCACTAGCGCTCTGGCAGCTTCGCGAGCTGATGTCGGCTGAGTACGCCGAGCGAGTAGCACTTTCATTCCCTCCAGCGGTTCGTGTGCTCAGTGCAACCGGATCAGCAGCCAACATTGCTTTGGTCAGGGCTGCACTCTCGCGTAATCCGGCGACAGCGGTATTGGGCGAAACCCCAACCGATAATGGAGAGCTGCGACTACTTTGTCGGTTCAGCTTCTCGGCTGGCACCACCGTGACCGGCCTAATTCGCGAGCTTCAACTGAAACTTGCCAGTGGTCAGAAGCGCTATAACTCGAACTCTGGCCGCGTCCAGCGCCCAGTTACCTTCAAACTAGACGATCCTCAGGTGCTCTAATGGAACCCATAATCTTTGCCGGAACCCCGCAAAATGCCGCTCTTACGCTAAGGGAATTGGTGGCTGGTGGCCAAGCAGTCGCCCTTGTGCTGACGCGCCAAGACGCTCCTGTTGGTCGAAAAAGGTTGATGACTGAGTCACCTGTTGCTGAAGCGGCAACGCAACTCGGCATTCCCGTGCTCAAGACAAACTCCATTTCTGCCGAAGACGAACGAGCCATAGCAAATAGCGGGGCTCGCTTGGCGCTGGTAGTTGCGTTCGGCGCCATTTTGAAGCAGTCAACCATCGACCTCATGGAGCTTGGTTGGTTCAACCTGCACTACAGCGTGCTTCCGCGATGGCGCGGAGCGTCACCGGTTCAAAGCGCGATTCTTGCCGGAGATCACACCACGGGAGTCACGCTGTTCAAGATCGATCGAGGCTTGGACACCGGCGAAATCGTCGGCGTTGCCGAGACTGTCATCGAAGACAGCGAGAATGCGGGGCGTCTACTCGCAAGACTTAGCCAACTTGGGGTAAGTCTCGCCCAGCAAGAGCTCCCTGGGCTCTTAGCCGGCTTCAGGAGGGGTTCGCCGCAAATCGGTGAGCCAACTTTTGCTCCAAAGTTTGACCGCGCCGATGCGCGCATCACCGCTGATGACAGCGCGAAACTAGCCTTGGCCAAGGTTCACGCATTCAACCCCGAACCAATGGCTTGGGTTGATTTGAATGGTCAGCCGATGCGGATTCTCTCGGCAGCACCGATTGCAGCGAAATCGCAACCCGGTGCCGTTTCGCTCATCGAAAAGCGAGTGCTCCTCGGTCTGGATGACGGCCAAAGCGTCGAGTTACTCGAAGTGCAACCTGCTGGTAAGAACCCAATGGCAGCCATGGACTGGTTCCGTGGCTCTAAAGAGACTGAACGGACAATCCTTTGAAAAACTCGAGAGAAGTCGCCTACGAACTGCTCGGCAGAGTTAGATCATCGGATGCGTACGCAAATCTTCTGCTCCCAGACTTGATCGGCAAGTATCAGCTGAACCGTGCCGACGCAGCGATGTGTGTCGAACTCGCCTTTGGAACACTGAGGAACCAAGGCTTCTACGACTGGGTTGCCAGCAAGGTAACTGCCCGTGAGGTAAAGGCCATCGACCCCGACGCGCTTGATGTAATCCGCTTAGGAGCTCACCAGCTACTCGGAATGCGCACGCCGCCACACGCAGCACTAAACGAGACGGTCAACCTTGCCAAACGCGCATTACGCCAGGGTGCCGTGGGTTTTGTAAACGCCGCACTCCGCAGAATCAGTGAGAAACCTCGGGACGAGTGGGTCAGACTCCTCGAGAGAGATGTTCCCGATGCGAACCGCAGAAACTCAATTCTGTTTTCTCACCCAGAGTGGATCGTAAACAGCCTGAAACTCGCACTCGAAGCCGATGGGCGTAATGAAATAGAGAAACTGCTGCGGGCGAACAATGACGCACCCGCGGTGAATTTGGTTGCACTGCCCAATCACGAGTTCGTTGCCGACGACGATCTGGTCAAAGAGGGCGTTTCACCACTGGGTTATCGCCTCGAAGGTGGCGACCCTGCCCATCTTCCCGGCTTTAGGTCTGGCGCTTTGCGAGTGCAAGATCAGGGGTCGCAGCTCGCGGCTCTAGCTTTGGTTGCCGCAGCAACGGTGCAGCCCGGTGAGCGCTGGCTCGATCTTTGCGCTGGCCCAGGTGGCAAGGCCGCGCTGCTGGGAGCCGAGGCTGAGCTAGCTGGTGCGACACTGGTTGCCAACGAAATCTCCAATCATCGTGCCCGTCTTGTTTCTGAGGCTCTTGCCGACTCGGGGGTCAAGGCCCGGGTGGTCAATGAAGACGGTCGGACCCTGGATGTTGGACTCTTCGACCGAATCATGATCGATGCCCCCTGCACCGGGCTAGGCGCTCTCAGGCGCAGGCCCGAATCACGCTGGCGAAAATCACCTGATGACTTGAAGCAGTTGAACACCTTGCAATCCGAACTAATCGAGTCTGGGTGGCGCCAGTTGAAACCCGGCGGTTATCTGGCCTACGTGACCTGCTCACCACACCCAGCCGAGACAACAGCGATCCTCAGCAAGCTGCTCTCTAACCACAAGGACGCCGAATTAGTTGATGCCGGTGCGGTACTCGAATCGGTGAGCGATGAATTCATGCCGAACCGATCCCGCAAGACCGTTCAGCTTTGGCCGCACACCAACGACACCGACGCAATGTTCATCTCACTCATTCGAAAAGTAGGCTAGGGCTATGGACGCACACATACATCCGAGCATTTTGTCGGCGGATTTCGTGAACTTTGAACGAGACTTCGCGACCATCAGCGAGTCCGACGCAATTCACGTTGACGTAATGGACGGGCACTTCGTGCCAAACCTAACTTTTGGGCTACCGATGGTTCGTCGCATGGTTGAGGTTTCCGCAAAACCAATCGACGTTCACCTGATGATCGAGAACGTCGATGAACTGGCGGTGGGTTACGCAGAAGCCGGCGCGAAGAGCGTCACATTTCACTTTGAGGCGACAACAGATGCCGTCGAGCTGGCTCGCAGGATTCGAGCAGCTGGCTCCAAAGCGGCAGTTGCTATCAAGCCGAACACTCCCGTTGAAGCAGTGCTCGGCATAGTCCACGAGTTCGACATGATCCTCGTTATGACGGTGGAACCGGGTTTTGGTGGTCAGAAGTTCATGTCTGACATGCTCACCAAGGTTGAGCAGCTAGCCCAGGTCATTCGCGAACACAACTTGCCAGTGAGAATTCAAATCGACGGGGGAGTTGATCTAACGAACATCTCGACCTCGGCAAAAGCCGGTGCAGATACCTTCGTGGCGGGTTCTTGCGTTTTTGGATCCACTGATCGAAACGGAACCATTCGCCAGTTGAGGCAACTAGCCGAACAGGCAGCGATTCACTAAGTCTTGTAATCTTTACTAATGAAGACCTTTGAGGAACTGTTCAACGAACTATCTAATAAGGCCGAAACGCGCCCAGCAGGCTCTGAAACAGTTCAGTGGCTAGATGCTGGAGTTCACGAAATCGGCAAGAAGATCGTTGAAGAAGCCGCTGAGGTCTGGATGGCTGCCGAGCACGAAGGCGTGGAACGGACCGCAGAAGAAATTTCTCAGCTCCTTTACCACCTTCAAGTTTTGATGCTTGCTCGAGGTATAACCCTCGATCAGGTTTTCGAAAAAATCTAACGGAAAGTCTTCCAATGCTCAGAGTCGCTGTCCCAAATAAGGGAATTCTCTCGGACACAGCCATTGTCATGCTCAAAGAGGCTGGTTACGCCACGAGACGTGACCAAAAAGACCTCCACGTCATCGACAACGAGAACGATGTCGAGTTCTTCTACCTTCGGCCTCGAGACATTGCTACCTATGTTGGCTCGGGGTCGCTCGACGCCGGCCTGACCGGGCTCGACTTGCTCTTAGACAGCCGCAGCAAAGCAATCACGGTAGCAGACCTAAAATTTGGCGAGTCAACCTTTCGGTTTGCAGGGCCTGCCGGCAAGTTCAAGCAACTCGAGCAACTTGAGGGGCTTCGAGTCGCGACCGCCTACCCAAACCTGGTTCAGGACTTTCTAGCAAAAGAGGGCGTCTCCGTTGAGCTTGTTGTACTGGATGGTGCCGTTGAAACCGCTGTTCGCCTCGGAGTTGCAGACGCCGTCGCAGACGTTGTTTCGACCGGCAACACTCTGCGTCAGGCGGGGCTCGAAACCTTTGGTCCGGTTTTGCTCCACAGCACAGCTCAGCTAATCGCTGCACCCGGCAAAGAGGATTCCTGCCAGCTTCTTCTTCGTCGGCTAACCGGTGTAGTTGTGGCCAGGGAGTACGTCATTTTTGATTACGACTGCCCGGTGGCACTTGTTGACCAAGCGGCAGCAATTACCCCGGGAATTGAATCACCGACGATCTCTCCGTTGCGCGATCAAGATTGGGTCGCTGTCCGTGCTTTGGTGAAAACCAGCGAAATCAACACCAAGATGGACGCGCTTTACGAACTTGGAGCCAGAGCGATTCTGGTTAGTGCGATTCACGCCGCGAGGATCTAGTGACTCTGTCGATTCGGGTGATTCCATGCCTTGACGTCGCTGACGGTCGAGTGGTCAAGGGCGTCAACTTCGAGAACATGAGAGACGCCGGTGACCCGGTCGAGCTTGCCGCCGCGTATTACAAACAGGGCGCGGACGAACTTACTTTTCTCGATGTGAATGCCACCGTCGATAACCGAGACACCATGTACGACTTGGTGACCCAAACAGCCGAGTCGGTGTTCATTCCACTCACAGTTGGCGGCGGCATTAGAAGCGTCGCAGATGTCGACAGGCTTCTAGCGGCTGGCGCAGACAAAGTCAGCGTTGCCTCGGCTGCACTGCAACGCCCAGAACTAATTTCTGAGATTGCCGACAGATTCGGTTCGCAAGTCTTGGTGATATCTCTAGACCTAAAGCGCGCCGAAACTCCCTCTGGATTCGGCGTTACTTCGCACGGCGGGCGCGTCGATACAGGTCTCGACGCAATCGAGTGGATCTCGCGGGTTCAAGAGTTGGGCTGCGGCGAACTTCTGGTCAATAGCATCGACGCCGACGGCACCCTTGACGGCTTTGATCTCGAACTAATCGAACTAGTAAAGTCGGTCAGCAAGGTCCCTGTAATCGCCTCTGGTGGCGCGGGAAGTGCCGATGACTTCTGCAAAGCCGCTGAAGTTGGAGCTGATGCGCTGTTGGCGGCATCGATCTTTCACGACGGCAAGGTTTCAATTAAGGCGGCCAAGTCGGCTCTCGCAACAGAAGGGTTCCCAGTCAGATGAAGCTAAGTGATGCTCAGCTCGATGCGTTGAACTGGAACGAACACGGGCTGATTCCGGCGATCGTTCAATCGAGTTCGGATGACAGAGTCCTCATGATGGCTTGGGTAAATAGGGAGTCTTTGCAGCTGACGATAGCCAGGGGAGAGACCGTGTTCTTCTCGCGATCGCGTCAGGAGCTCTGGCACAAGGGCGCAACTAGCGGAAACACTCAGACCGTGGAGAGAATCGAAGTTGATTGCGATTCCGACGCTCTGCTAATCACAGTCTCAGAGGCTGGTGCAGCCTGTCACACAGGTTCACGGTCCTGCTTCGACGCAGGTCATCTGGCGGGTGAAGCATGACACTGAACCTAAGCGTTGCCGAGGTCATCGAACTCGCCAAGACCAACCGCGTAATCCCGATAATTGACACCCTGTTCAGCGGTACGGAGACCCCGGTTGGGCTGTTCCAGAAACTCTGTGGTGACAGATCTGGCACATTTCTTCTCGAGTCGGCCGCTCAAGGTGTCTGGAGCCGCTACTCATTCATCGGCGTCGCCTCGAGGGGGTCGCTGACCAAGAACGCCG
>JBILRS010000061.1:0-8913 GCA_044372535.1 Rhodoluna sp. | reverse complement strand
GTGGGAGCTGTTCTCTCAGAGCTCCCGCCGGGAGCCCGGCCAACACGATGGAGATTTCTTCAGCGCAATAGATTGATTGCAGCACTAGGTAAGGCCACGATCGTTGTCGAGGCTGGCCACCGCTCGGGCGCCATAAACACAGCTCATCACGCGCTCAGCATCGAGCGCCCGGTCGGCTGCGTACCCGGGCCAATCAATCAATCGACTAGCGATGGTTGTCACCGACTTATTCGCGACGGTCTGGCGCAGTTAGTTGCCAATGGCAGTCACCTGTTCGAACTCTTAGATGTTGGGGGTGAAACGGCGCTGGCCGAGCCTTCTCTAGGAGCGCTCGAAACGAGAGCGCTAGACGCCTTAACTCAGAAGTTTCAAGCCCAGAGAGCCCTGCTTGAGAAGGCGGGGCTGACAACTCTCGAACTTGGAATCGCGCTTGGCGCGCTCGAACTCGCTGGGCGCGCTGAGCGAAACGGCCAAGGTTCTTGGCGTAAACGAATTAACCTTTGAGTGTGCAGAGTTTCGATAAAACACTTCAGGACTACTGCGCCTATCTAGAGTCTGGGCGCGGTTACTCCGCTCACACCGTGAAGGGCTACCGCACCGACGTCACTGAACTCTTCGGGTTCCTCGAAAGAGTCGGCATTACCTCGCTCACAGGAATCACACTTGAGCCGTTGCGTGATTTTCTCTACGAGCTCACCGAAAAGGGCCTAAGCAAAGCCACGATGGCCCGAAAGAGTGCGGCGATTCGCTCACTCACCGCCTGGTGCCACAAGAACGAGCTCATCGAGGTAGACCCGGGCCTCAGGCTAAGGACACCTAAGACGAATCGCACCCTGCCGAAAGTGGTCGGCACGGAATCAATCGACATTATTTTCAAAGTGCTCGAATCTATGGCCACCGAAGACAACCCGGGTGGTTTGTGCGATCGTCTCGCGGTCGAGCTGCTCTACGCGAGCGGCGCACGAGTGAGCGAGTTGGTGGGCCTCAATGTCGCCGACGTTGATTTCTCGCGCAACTTGTTGAGGGTGATGGGTAAGGGCGGAAAGCAGCGCATGGTTCCGTTTGGGGTGCCGGCCAGAGATGCTCTCGATTCCTGGCTGAAGTTTGGGCGCCCTATGTACGCGAATGAGAAGAGCGGTGACGCACTGCTCTTGACCTCGCGCGGCGGGAGAGTTGGAGTTCGTCAGGTTTATTCGCTGGTGGCGGGGCTGCTTGCCGAGACACCGACGGGAGTTGCCGGCCCTCACTCTCTGCGTCACAGTGCCGCAACACATTTGCTAGACGGGGGAGCTGACCTCAGGGCGGTGCAAGAAATGCTCGGCCACGCGAGCCTGGGCACCACTCAGATTTACACCCACGTGAGCATAGAGCGCCTCAAAGAGGGCTACAAGCTGGCGCACCCTAGGGCCTAGTTGGTAGTAAACGACTGGGGGATAACCCTCCGATCGTGATCAGGGGTGAAAGATACCCTGACTCCTTGCGTAGCGAGAAGTGCAGACAAACCCTCACCCCGCAGTGATTCTCGTAATCGGGTTCATCGCAGATTTCGGCTATAACGTCTCCTCGTTCAACCAGCGCACCTACTGGCAGAGGCGAACACACTGGCTCGAAGCTTGAAAGCAATGTGCTCCCGTGCTCAAGCGTCAAAACACCTCGATTCACCACTCTCCCCGAAAACCGCACCTTTCCGTCGGCCGGCGCGACGACCACCTGCCCCTGCTTCACGAGGTAATCCACACCCCGATGTCCTGCCGAATAGTCGGAGCTGGGTTGCAGAAAGTGCTTTTCAAGGGTTGGTTTCTCGACTGGCGCCTGCCAGGTTTGCTCGGCTTGTGAACCTTTTGGGGTGGCCATGATCAGCATGAAGCCGACCATCAAAACCGCAAGTTCATTTCGCATGCACCAATCCTGCAATCGGCTTCGCAGAGCCAAAGTGGCTGGTGTGAATCGGTGCAAAACTGCTATGCTTTTAGAAGCACTCGGCTTCGGCCTTGTGACTTCGCGTGTCGATCATCGGCAAACACCATCAGTCCTTCGGGCGGTTTTTGTTGCGGCACTAGGTTTGCCGGCAACCGCAGGCAAAGACAACTGAGAAATAAGGAGCACTGCTATGGCAGTTGTAACCGTTCGCCAGCTACTAGACGCTGGCGTGCACTTCGGGCACCAGACCCGTCGTTGGAACCCAAAGATGAAGCGATTCATCCTGACCGACCGTTCAGGCATCTACATCATTGACCTGCAGAAGTCGATCTCGCACATTGACCGTGCTTACGAGTTCGTGAAGGACACCGTTGCCCACGGCGGCAGCGTCCTATTTGTTGGCACCAAGAAGCAGGCCCAGGAGCCAATCGCTCTTGAAGCCCAGCGCGTTGGCATGCCTTACATCAACGAGCGCTGGTTGGGTGGTCTTCTGACCAACTTCCAGACCATTCAGAAGCGTCTAACCCGTCTAAAGGAGCTCGAAGTCATGGACTTCACTGGAGCAACCAAGACCGGCCTCACCAAGAAGGAACTTTTGATCCTTCGCCGTGAGAAAGACAAGCTTGAGAAGTCTCTCGGTGGTATCCGCAACGTAACCAAGACGCCTTCGGCGATCTGGGTTGTTGACACCAACAAGGAGCACCTAGCCATCACCGAAGCCAAGAAGCTCGGTATCCCAGTTATCGGAATCCTAGACACCAACTGCGACCCAGACGAGGTCACCATCGGTATTCCAGGAAACGATGACGCAATCCGTTCGGTTGCTCTGCTAACCCGTGTAATTGCTGACGCAGTTGCCGAGGGTCTAAAGGCAAAGCACTCGAAGGTTGAAGAAGTTGAGCCGCTAGCCGAGTGGGAGAAGGAGCTTCTTGAAGCACCTGCTGCCGAGGTTGCCGCTGTTGTCGAAGAGGCTCCAGTAGTTGAAGAGGCTCCAGCAGCTGAAGAGACCAAGGAAGAGGAGGCCAAGTAATGGCTAACTACACCGCAGCCGACGTAAAGGCACTTCGCGAGCGCTCAGGCGCGGGCATGATGGACTGCAAGGGCGCACTCGACGAGGCCGATGGCAACGTTGACAAGGCTCTCGAGGTCCTTCGCCTCAAGGGACTAAAGGGCGTTACCAAGCGTGAAGGTCGCACCACCTCAAATGGTTTGATCGTTTCGCGTGTATCGGGTAACACCGGCTGGCTTCTAGAGCTCGCTTGCGAGACCGACTTCGTAGCTAAGGCAGAGAAGTTCATCTCACTTTCTGAAGCAATCGCTGACGCAGTCGTTGCTGCCGACGCGGTAACCCTCGATGAGGCACTTGCTGCCGACTTCGGCGGCAAGACTGTTGCTGACGCAATCAACGACGAAGCTGCCATCATGGGCGAGAAGGTTGAACTTCGCCGCATGGCAGTCGTCAAGGGTGACGCAGTAGACGCTTACCTACACCGCACCAGCAAGGACCTACCTCCACAGGTTGGCGTTCTTGTTGCGTACTCGGGTAGCGACGCAGACACCGCACACGACGTTGCAGTTCACATCGCAGCATTCTCACCGGTTCACCTTCACCGTGACGACGTAGACGCTGACCTTGTGGCCACCGAGCGTCGTATCGCTGAAGAGACCGCACGCAACGAAGGTAAGCCCGAGGCTGCCCTTCCGAAGATCGTTGAAGGCCGCGTAACTGGCTTCTTCAAGGAGAACGTCTTGCTAGAGCAGGACTTCGCCAAGGACACCAAGCAGACTGTTGCTAAGGTCCTGGAGAACGCTGGAGTAACCGTGGGCGAATTCGTTCGCTTCCGCGTTGGCGCCTAAGACAACTATTTAGTGAAAGGCTCGGTCGTAAGGCCGAGCCTTTTTCTATGTCACGCCTAGGATAGTTAGAGCAGGAGGATGGTCATGGGACAAAAGCGCAGAGTATTGCTCAAACTTTCGGGTGAGGCTTTCGGTGGGGGAACCCTCGGTGTAAACCCAGACATAGTCGCCGCGATGGCTAAGGCAATCGCCGAGGGCGCGAAGCACGCAGAGGTCGCAATCGTTGTCGGTGGAGGCAACTTCTTCAGGGGAGCTGAGCTCTCTCAGCGCGGCATGGAGCGCAGCCGAGCAGACTACATGGGTATGTTGGGCACAGTAATGAACGCCCTCGCACTGCAGGACTTTCTCGAACAGGCTGGGGTCGACGTCCGCGTTCAATCGGCGATCAACATGTCGCAGGTCACCGAGCCTTACATCCCACTTCGCGCAATCCGCCACCTTGAAAAGGGTCGTGTAGTCATTTTCGGTGCCGGCGCAGGCTTGCCGTACTTCTCGACCGACACCGTTGCCGCCCAGCGTGCCCTTGAAATCAAGGCAGACGAGGTCCTGGTCGCAAAGAATGGCGTGGACGGCGTCTACTCGGCCGACCCGAACAAGGACCCGAAGGCCAAGAAGCTCGAAACCATCACCTACCAGGACGCCCTGGTTCAGGGACTCAAGGTGGTTGACGCAACTGCCTTCAGTCTGTGCATGGACAACAAGATGCCGATGCGCGTTTTCGGCATGCAACCAGACTCAAATGTGACCGATGCCATCAAGGGCAAAAAAATCGGTACCTTCGTAACGGCTTAAGGAGAACAAATGATTTCAGAGGTTATCGCTTCGGCGACAGAGAAGATGGCCAAGGCCGTTGAGGCTGCAAAGGATGACTTTGCAACCGTGCGCACCGGACGTGCCAACCCAGCGATGTTCCAGAAGATCATGGTCGACTACTACGGCACCGGAACCCCGCTGGGCCAGCTCGCTAGCCTGCAGAACCCAGAGGCTCGTACCGTGCTAATCACCCCCTATGACAAGGGTGCGCTGCTCGCGATTGAGAAGGCTGTGGCTGCGGTTCCAAACCTCGGTGCCACCCCGAACAACGATGGCAATGTCATTCGTGTTTCGCTTCCGGATCTCACCGAAGAACGCCGCAAAGAGTACGTCAAGCTAGTGCGGACCAAGGCCGAGGACGCCCGAGTTTCGGTTCGCAACGTTCGACGCAAGGGTAACGACGACCTGGCCGCTTTGAAAAAGGATGGCTTGGCTGGCGAAGACGATCTCGCTCGCGCCGAAAAAGAACTTGATGCCCTAACCAAAACCCACGTAGACGCTATCGATGACGCATTGAAGCGCAAAGAAGCCGAACTTCTAGAGGTCTAGATGTCAGACGCCGCTGGTGGCAGAAGCCTCTCAAAGTCAGTCTTTTACGGACTGCTCATGGGAGCGGCTTTCCTATCCAGCATCCTCGTCGTCAAGGAAGCCTTCATAGTTCTTGGCGTCTTGGGCATTGCCGCAGGCTCTTGGGAGCTTGCTTCGGCTCTTAGGCAAACCGGCTGGTATGTGCCTCGAATTCCCGTAGTTATTGGTTCGGCTGTAATCATGCCGGCCACTTACTACGGTGGCCCATACTGGCAGTGGATGACCTCGTTAGGACTCATCGGTTTCTTGGCAATTTGGCGCTTGGTACATCTGCTTTTTGAGCGACGTGAAGACATTCGACAGACCTTTGGTAGAACGATTCGAGACTTCTCGGCGGCTGGCTTCGTGGTGATTTATGTTCCACTCACCTTCAGTTTTGCCTACCTTTTGCTTCAGCGCCCAAATGATGGCGCTGCCTGGGTTTGCGCGGCGATCGTCACGGCCGCGATTAGTGACACCTCGGGCTACCTCGTCGGCCGAAAGCTTGGCAAGCGCAAGCTTGCTCCCGGCATCAGCCCCAAGAAGACCCTTGAGGGGCTGTTGGCGTCAATCATTTTCGGTGGTGCTACCGCGATGTTAATCGTCGTCCTGGCCATTGGCGCCAGCGTTTGGGTCGGTTTGGTTTTGGGAGCCAGCGTCTTGGTCGCTGCGGTGTTCGGCGACCTGTCTGAGTCCCTGATCAAGCGAGATTTGGGTGTGAAAGACATGAGTTCTTGGTTGCCGGGGCACGGTGGCGTGATGGATCGCTTGGACTCGATCCTGCCGGCGGTGTTGGTTACCTTCATCGTCGCCACTCTCATGGTTCCTGCGGTTTAAGATGGAACTGTGAGTTTCACTTTCCCGAAGGCAAAACGACGCGGCTACGAGCCGGCGGCGGTAGACGCTTTCATCGACCTGGCTAGGGTTCAATACGCAGATCGCAGCGCAAGGGTCGTCACTTCGCTTGAGCTTCGTCGCGCAGAGTTTCCGATGGTAAAAAAGGGTTATTCCGTTTCTGCCGTTGATGCCGCGATTGATCGACTCGAGGACACCTTTGCTAAAGCAGAGATTGACGCCAAGAGAGCCGCCGGCGGTTTTGATGCCATCTTGGATCGCGTAGTGGCTATCAAGTCGACGTTAATTGGGCGCTTGGAGCGACCTAAACGTCACCATTTCTCTAATACTGGGCTGATTCTTCGCGGCTACGACCGCAGGCAGGTGGACCGTTTCATGGCCAGCGTGAGCGCGCACATCGAAACAGGTCGGGAGCTAGACATAAACTCGGTTCGTAGAGCAGTTTTCAAAGTCAAAAGGGGTGGCTATGCCGAAATCGAAGTTGACGCGTTCATTGACCGTGTTGTCGAGCTTCTTCATCTCGAGCGTTACAGCTAGTCTTGCGCTCCTACTAGTTTTTGGCGGACTTGAGCCTGCCAAGGCAGCTCCAGCGCCGACCACCAAAACGGCCATCTCGGTTCTGAAGACCATTCAGGTCAAGGGTCGCGCACCCAAATCCGGTTACGCCAGAGCGCTTTTTGGCGACGGCTGGGGCAAGATCGGCAATTGCGACACCCGCAACTACATCTTGATTCGCGATCTCAAGAACGAAACCTTCCGTTCGAGCCCTGCTTGCACGGTCGCCACCGGGCGCCTGCTCGACCCTTACACGAACAAGGTAATTAACTTCGTTCGCGGCCGTAGCACCTCTATCAAGGTGCAGATTGACCACGTGGTCTCGCTAAGCGATGCATGGCAGAAGGGTGCTCAGCAGCAGTCATGGGCGACCCGCACGGCATTTGCGAACGACCCGTTGAACCTGCTCGCCGTCGATGGTCCAACTAACGCCTCCAAAAGCGATTCAGACGCCGCATCCTGGCTACCGCCTAACCGAAGCTACTGGTGTCCATTCGTGGCGCGACAGGTTGCCGTGAAGGCCAAATACAAGCTTTGGATGACCAGCGCAGAGAAGAACCGCATCTCAGAGATTCTCACCGGCAGGTGCCCGAAACAACTAGTGCCAAAGGGCTAGGGTCTAGTAATAAAAAGTCCCTCTTGGTAAACTCGTACTTTGTGCCAAGGAAGCGAGGTGAGCATGGGTAGACACGCATTAGAACGTAAAAGTGTGGTGAGTCGCGCATTCTCGCCAGTTACCAACGTTGCAAACGCGGCTCTCCAGTTCGAGCCCGTAAAAAGAGCAGTCTCGGTCCGCTCGCGCAAGGGCGCATCCGGTTTCGTCCTAACGGCCGCCTTCCTCATGGTTTCGATCGTCGACCCGTACTCGGCCACCCTCGCAACGGCGTCCTCGTTGGATCGTTCGGGGACATCGCTTGAGCAGTCTTTTGAAGAGTTCGGCACCCAGGAGATCAGCGTTCAGCGCGGTGGTTACCAGGTCGTATCAGGCAAGAAAGCCGTTGCCATGTTCGTTGAGCTTGCCGACATCCCAGACGCGGGCAGCATCAAGGCTTACGCGTTCGAAGCCGTGTCGAAGCGCGGTTGGGGCATGGAGCAGTACTCCTGCCTGGTCAAGCTTTGGAACCGAGAGTCGAACTGGAACCCTATCGCTCAAAACCGCAGCTCAGGCGCTTACGGAATCCCTCAGGCACTGCCTGGCATCAAGATGGCGTCAGCCGGTGATGACTGGATGACCAACCCGGAGACTCAAATCAACTGGGGTCTCGGCTACATTTCTGGTCGCTATAAGACGCCTTGTGGTGCTCTTGCGCACTCGGATATCAAAAACTGGTACTGATGCCTAGAAGCAACCGCCCACGCCGTTCTAAAGGCAAGCAAGAAGAAGAACGTCTCGACCTAACCGGCGCGCGTTTGGGTTTCAAGCGAACCGAGGTCAAGCGCGGTGTCAGCTACAGCGTGCAGTCAACCCCCGGCAACCATGAAGACTCGAGCAAGAGTTGGTCGTGCCCGCACTGCTTCATTGCGATCAGGGTTGGCACTCCGCACGTGGTGGCCTGGAATGAAGACAACGGAGTAGACACTCGGCGCCACTTTCACACCGGCTGCTGGGCAAAGTTTCAAGGCCCGCTGCTTTGATCGAGATTCGCTCCGGGGTCGAACTCCCTTCGCGACGCGAAGACGTAACCCTGATAACTCAGGATGGCCTCTGCCTAGTTGGTGAATTAGCGCTCCCGACCGGAGGCGAGCCCACAGCCACGCTAATCACCCTGCACCCGCTGCCGACCGCCGGTGGCTTCATGGATTCGCATATTCTTCGCAAGGCAGCCAATCGTCTTCCAGCACTCGCGAACTTGGCGGTTTTGCGATTCAACACTCGCGGCACCGAGTCTCCTCGCGGCAAGAGCGAGGGTCACTTTGGCGAGGGTGTGACCGAGCAACACGATGTCGAGGCAGCGGTGCGTTTTGCCGAGAGTCGCGGGTTGCCAAACCTTTGGCTAGTTGGTTGGTCTTTCGGCACAGAACTGGCGCTGAAGTACGGCACCGACAAGAACATCCTCGGTGTGATCCTGCTCTCACCTCCGCTCCACAGAACAAGCGAGCAAGAGCTTGAGGCTTGGGTCGGCACCGGCAAACGAGTAATCGCTCTAGTGCCCGAATTTGATGACTACCTGGTGCCGGAGCAGGCTGCCGCGCGATTTAGTGTGATTCCCCACCTCGAGCTTGTTGCCGTCGCGGGTGCAAAACATCTATGGGTTGGCGAAGTTGCCACCAAAGAAGTTCTTGACGAGATCGTTAGGGCTGTAAACCCGAGCGCATACCCTCTGCCGACAACCTTTTAGAGCTGCT
>JBILRS010000089.1:0-4161 GCA_044372535.1 Rhodoluna sp. | reverse complement strand
CGGCGACCAGGACCTCCGACTTGTTGCGGAGCCCAACCAATTCGTTGGAATGAACCACGCCCATCTCGTCGAGCATCGGTCGGTATTGTTCGATTGCGTGCTCGGTGACGTCCATCTTCAAAATAGCCATTTCGGCTGCGACAATCTCGGCCTTGGTTGGCGCTGTGTTGCCTTGCGGGAGTCGCTCCAGTAGGTCGAAGTCCAGCATTGGTTGGTTTGGGTCGGCGTTTGGCCGTTTGGTGATGGCGTTGAGTTCGCGAACCCTGGCCAGGATGTCGCCGCGGTTGTATTCGGTGCCGTTGACGAGTGAGTCCAGCGCTCCGATAGAGGCAAGTCTTTCAAGGGTTCGGCGCGACGGTCGGGCGCGCAGGTAAAAATCCGCTACGTCGAGATATGGGCGGTTTTCGATGATGCGAGCCAGCTCTGCCTCACTCATGCCGGCAATGTCGCTCAGCGACATCCTGATGCCTTCTGGTTCCACTAGAAACTCGTGGGTCGAGACGTTCACGTCGATTGGAAGCAGTTTCACTCCCAATCTTCTTGCTTCGGCCAGCAGTAGGCGTCGCGGGTACATGCCGGGGTCGTGGGTGAACAGACCAGCTAAGAACTCCTTGGGATGGTGAGTCTTCAACCAAGCACTCTGGTAGGTGGGTAGAGCAAAGGCTGCACCGTGTGCTTTGCAGAAGCCGAAACTCGAGAAACTTTTTAGGATCTCCCAAATCTTTTGAATCACCAGCGGGCTATAGCCGCGTTTGGCCGCTTCTGCGCGAAAGAACTGCTCGACACTGTCTGACGCGCGAGGGTCTTCGAGTGAGCGTCGAAACTCGTCTGCCTTGGCGAGCCCGCAGCCGGTTAGCTTGTCGAAGATGCGCAGCACGTGTTCGTGAAAGATGACCACGCCAAAGGTTTCGCGAAGTATCGGCTCGAGGTCGGGGTGGATGTATTCGGCCTTTGCAAAGCCGTGCCTGCCATCGAGATATGGCGCAATCATGTTGCCCTTCATCGGGCCTGGGCGAAACAGCGAGATTTGGATTGTCAGGTCGTTGAACTCGGTCGGTTGATGTTTGCCGGTGAGCTCGCGTTGGCCGGGGCTCTCGATCTGAAAGACACCCAGCGTGTTGGTTGTTCTGATGTTCGCGAAAGTTGCTTCGTCGTCTTTGGGTATCGCGTCGAGGTCGAGTGTTTCGCCCTTGACGCGCTCGAGCTCACGCACCGCGTAGGCCATTGCGCTCTGCATTCGAACCCCGAGCACGTCAAGTTTCAGCATTCCCATCGGGTCCATGTCGTCTTTGTCGAACTGGCTCATCGGTAGACCCAAACCGCTCTTTTCGACAGGGGTCAGGTCGAGCAGGGTGGCGTCGCCGAGGATCACCCCGCAGGGATGCATTGAAATGTGGCGAGGTAGCCGGTCAAGTCGTTCGGTGATGTCGACCAAAAGGTTCATCTTGCGGTCTTTTTCGAGCGCTTCGGCGACCATCGCGAGTTCTGGTTTCTGGGCGATGGCGCTTCTGAATGAGCGAGCGCTGAAACGCCACATGTTCGCGGCGATTTCATCAATCTGATCTTCATCGAGCCCTAGGGCTAGACCAGAGTCTCGCATTGCGCCTCGACCGCGGTAGGTTGACTGCATTGACAGCAGGGTCACTCGGTTAGAGCCGTAGCGCTTGAAGATTGCGCGGTAGATGTCGTGTCGGCGGGCAGACTCCACGTCGATGTCGATGTCTGGCAAGCTCGAGCGTTCGGTTGACAGAAAGCGCTCGAAAAGTAGGTCGTGCTCAATCGGGTCAACTCCGCTGATGCCGAGCAGATAGTTGGTCAGCGCGCCGGCCCCAGAGCCTCTTGCCGCGATTCGAACTTTCATGTCGCGAATCATCTGAGCGACGTCGGCGACGGTTAGGAAATAGGTTGCGAAGCCCAGTTTGTTGATTGTCACCAGCTCTTTGCCGAGGCGGTTTCGGATCTCGGTCAACTTCTTCTCTTTGGCGTTTGGGTAACGCCAATCAATGGCCGAGTAGGCGCGCTGCCAGAGCACCTCAAAGGGGTTTCCTTCGATTCCCAGGGTGGCCTTCTCTGGTGTCTTCGGTTTCCCCCAACCGCAATCATTAGGCGGATTTAGGCGGCAGCGATCGGCTAGCGCCTCGGTGGTTTCGAGCAGCTTTTTGGCTCGATCGCGGTCGTTGGTGATTTCTACCGCGAGGGCGACCATTGAGGCAGGAGGCTTCAGCCAGGCTTGCGCGTTGGGTTGCGGGGTAAATGAACCCAGTGGCTCCAAAAACCGCGCAGCGTCGAGCACATCGGCGGTTAGGGCATCATCTGGGCTCAGGTAACGAACGGCGTTGGTGAGTACGCTCGGCACTCCCATCGAATCGCCGAGGGCGAGCATCCTTGCGGCAACGCTGGCCGACCCGGCTGACTCTGGCTCGGTTAGCTGGTTGGTCAGTTCGATCGCGAGGCTGCCCTTTGCCGAAAACAGCCTGCGCCACTCGGTTAGCGACTTGGCCGCTAGAAGTCTGTCTCTCGCGATTGCGGCGATGCCGAAATCCGACTCTTGCCCTATCAGCACCGTACACAGAGCTAGCCCGTCGCGAATTGTCAGCTCGCTGAGTTCGTCTCTGGTGATGGCAATCGGCTTGCCTTTGCTGGCTGCCGCCGAGACAACTCTGCAGAGTGCCGCCCAGCCGATGCCGCCGTCGTTGCCTTTTGCTAGGACGACAACCCGCCCCAGATCTTTGACCGTGAGATTCACGCCAACAATCGGGTCAAGCCCGCGCTTGAGGCAGGCCCCGATGTGCTTAACGGCTCCGTAGAGCCCGTCACGGTCGGTTATGGCTAGAGCGGTCGCACCCTGCGAAGCAGCGGCTTCGGCAATGATTTCGGGCCTGGTCACCCCGTAGTGGCCAGAAAAGGCTGATGCGACGTTTAGGTGCGTGAACATTTATTCGTAGACGCGCACCAAACGCCAGTTGTCGAGCATTGCGTCATGCACGAGTTCGAATTGGCCCTGCTTTTTGGCTGAGTCTGCGGCGATCATTCGCCACATCTCTACCTCTAGGACTCCCGCACCTATGCCTCGTTGCACGCGCGCTGACTCGACCCACCACTGCTTTCTGGCAAACCAGCGCACCGGTTTAGACGCAACCAGGTAGAGCCCGCCCTTCCAGCTGAAGCCGATAGGGGAGCCGGTCTTATCGACCGAAACCTCGACCTTCTCGTTTATTAGTGTCATCTGATACCTCCCAAGTTTTTCGAACAAATGTTCGAATATGTAGAGTGTATGCAGTCCTACCGACAATGCAAATCGAGCGGTTTTAGATGGGCAGAATCAGCCCGGAATCGTTCTCGCTGACCTTGCCGACCCTCGCTGAGACGGGGCAAAACAGGGCTTCGGCGGCCACTTCGTCGGATCCCTGCGAAATTGCATCAAGGAGGTCCTGGTCACCGATGATGTGTGGGTCAAGCCACGCCTCGAAGGTGTCTGGGGTCAGTAGCAGCGGGTTTCGGTCGTGAATGTGGGCAAGCTCAGGTGCTGAGTCTTTGGTGAGGGTTGTGGCCGAAAGTAACCAGCTGCCGTCTGGCTTCTTCCACCACTCATAAAGCCCGGCGAGCGCAAACATGCCGTCACCGGCGTTGATGTAGAAGGGTTGCTTCGTGCCATCGGGCTTTACCTGCCACTCGTAGTAACCCGAGGCTGGGATCACGCAACGACGCCTGATCACGGAATTCTTGAATGAGGGTTTTTCGAGAATGGTTTCGATTCGACCGTTGATTAGAGGAGCTCCACCCTCCTCTTTTGCCCAGCGAGGAACGAGGCCCCAGCGGGCCGAATGCAGTTCGCGATTCAATTCGCCGAGTGGGCCGCCGTCCTCGTCTTTTTCAAACGAACGGTCAACCACCATTGCTATTTGCTGGGTTGGCGCGATGTTGAAAGACTGCCCCGGCATTTCGCCAACGACTTCATCGACCTCGAAAGTCGCCACGATGTCTCCAACGGCCCTAGCAACCACAAAACGACCGCACATCAGAGCTCCGCCGAGAGCAAGCTCAGGCGCTTAGTGAAAACGTCGGCGTGTCTGGCAGCGCCGAGTTCACCGTTGAGACCAACCCAGTGCGTAACCACTCGGATGCCCTGTAGTGCACTGAGCAGCCACACCTCGCAGCCGA
>JBILRS010000085.1:0-4826 GCA_044372535.1 Rhodoluna sp. | reverse complement strand
ACGAGGTCACGGGTAACACTCGGCAACCAAACGATCGAGTCATCCGGCGCACAAAGAGTTTCGCCGCGCCACCAAACCATAGAGCTCAAAGCTCCCTCGGCGATGTTGCCTTCGGCGTCTAGCAAGATTGCCTCATCGGCACCGTTCATCTTGGCCTTGCGTCGCAGCTGTTGTCCGAGACTGAGGTCCGGGCCTTTTATTGAGGGGTTTGAGCGAGGGTCGCCCTCGGGTAGTGTCCAGACCGACGCGAACCCAAGTTGCTCGGGCGCGCTTCGAATTCTTAGAAAGAGTTGGTTCGGCGAGGCGGAGCCGAGGTGCACTTCAAACCGCGGCCACCAGCGACCTTCGCGGGGCACAAGATCAAAAGCTAGCGAGAAGAAGTTCTCGAGCTCATCGAGGTACTCGGGTGCGACCTGGGACACTCCGGCTCGAAAACGCTCTTCGTGCAACTCTCTGCCGCGCATCTTGCCGTTTTCGACTAAAAATGAATCGGCAACTGCCAAGCCGACTTCTTGCTCGGCAGGCTCAGAAATGGCCGCCAAAGTGCCATCCTTGTATTGGTAAAACTGCCCGAAATCCACGCTAATAATCTAGGGCTTTCCAGGCACCGATTTTTACCAAACCAACAGAAGGATCCAGTTGCAGCTCTACAGCGAACGGCTAGACGGATGGACGGCACCTGCCGATGCGTTCGTCACGCTGCACGCGACCGATGAGAGTGCATTTTGGCTGGATCGAGAGCACTCGGTCGACGACCGGTTCAGCGTGATTGGATCCGGAGTTGCCGGTTCGCCCGAAGGCCTAGCTAAATGGCAGCAAGACGTCGATGTTCCGTTTGCGTTTCGTCCGGGTTTGGTCGGAGTCTTCGGCTACGAAACCGAACACGACCAATTCCTGAGCGTTGATCGCGCACTGGTGTTTGACCACGAGTCAAGGCACATCTGGTTCATCGGTATGTTTGCCCATAAGTCGGCTTTCGACCATTGGTTCCAGGCGGCGTTACTTCGACTGGCGCTGGTTGGCGGCGAGACTGCGGCGTATAGAAACTCGCACTCCCTGAGGGCTTTCGAGTCGGCAGAGTTGCGTCACTCGCCCCAGCGTTACCTCGAGTTAATTCGTGTTGCTCAAAGCCACATCGCTGCCGGCGACATTTACCAACTTTGCCTAACCAATGAACTGACCGCGCGGGGCAGCGCAGACCCACTTGAGACCTTCTTGCGGCTGCGTGAGCTCAACCCGACACCGTACGCAACGTTCTTGAAAGTCGGCGATCGCTCAATAGTGAGCACCTCGCCAGAACAATTTTTGCGAGTTACTAGTGACGGCTGGGTTTCTTCGAAACCGATCAAAGGAACCCGCAGGCGCGATCTTGATGCGCAGGTTGATGCGAGTATTGCCCTCGAACTTTCGCAAAACATCAAAGAGCGGGCCGAGAACCTGATGATTGTCGACCTGATGCGCAATGACATCGGGCAAGTTTGCGAGCCGACTTCGGTTGGGGTGCCAAAGCTGTTTGAAGTCGAGAGCTACAAGACGGTCCACCAATTGGTCAGCACCGTGGTGGGCAAACTCAGGGACGACCTAGATGCTCTTGACGCCATCAAGGCGGCGTTTCCAGGTGGCTCAATGACCGGAGCCCCCAAGTTGCGCGCAATAGAAATCATCAGAGAGCTAGAGCAGGGAGCGCGCGGGGTTTACTCCGGCGCAATCGGCTATCTGGGCGTGGATGGCTCGGTTGACCTGGGAATGGTTATTCGCACCATTGTTTTCGAGAAAGACGCCGTTCGAATCGGAATCGGTGGCGGCATCACATCTGACTCGGTGCCGGAGGAGGAGCTCGAAGAGACCCGCCTGAAGGCAAAGGCTCTGCTAGAGGCGCTGGGGCTTGAAGACCCTTGGGCTTGATAATCTTGTCAGGTTCCCAAAATTCGAAGAGTTGAGTAAATGACTGAGCAAGAGAACGAGTACGACGTATTCGCGATCCAAGACCGCTGGCTGCCAGTTTGGGACGACCTTAAGCTTTTCAACTCTGGCGTGGCCGATGATCCTCGCCCAAAGAAGTATGTCCTCGACATGTTCCCTTACCCATCTGGCGACCTTCACATGGGTCACGCCGAGGCCTATGCGCTTGGTGACGTCATTTCGCGCTACTGGGTTCAGCGCGGTTACAACGTCATGCACCCGATTGGTTGGGACTCATTCGGTCTGCCTGCTGAAAACGCTGCAATCAAGCGTGGCTTGGACCCTCGCGGTTGGACCTACGACAACATCGCCCAGCAGAAGTCCTCGATGCGTCGCTACGCCTGCTCATTCGACTGGGACCGCGTCCTAGTCACCTCAGACGAGATCTACTACCGCTGGAACCAGTGGTTGTTCCTCGAGTTCTACAAGCGCGGGCTGGCTTACCGCAAGAACTCTGCGGTCAACTGGTGCCCATCCTGCCAAACGGTTTTGGCAAACGAACAGGTCGTTCAAGGTCTCTGCGAGCGCTGCGACTCGGTAGCAACGAAGAAAACCCTCACCCAGTGGTACTTCAAGGTCACGGAATACGCCGATCGCTTGCTGGATGACCTGGACACCCTAGAAGGTAACTGGCCCTCGAAGGTGCTCTCGATGCAGCGCAACTGGATCGGTCGGTCATACGGCGCGGAGGTCAGCTTTGACATCGAGGGTCGCACCGAGCCGGTCACGGTTTTCACCACCAGACCAGACACACTCTTCGGAGCAACCTTTATGGTTGTCGCGGCAGACAGCGATTTGGCTGCCGAACTTGCAGCTGGTTCGACTCCCGAAGTTCGCATGGCGTTTCAGGACTACCTCGAAAAGGTAAAGCTCTCGAACGACATTGAACGCCTGGCAACCGACCGCGAGAAGACCGGTGTTTTCTTGGGACGCTTCGCAATCAACCCTGTAAACGGCGAGAAGCTGCCAATCTGGGCCTCGGACTACGTCTTGGCCGACTACGGCACCGGTGCGATTATGGCCGTGCCCGCTCACGACCAACGTGACGGCGAGTTCGCAGCAGCCTTTAACCTGCCCGTTCGAGTCGTGGTCGAGAACGCCGAGGACCTAGCTGGCGATGGACCGCACATCAACTCCGGGCCGCTCGATGGTTTGTTCAAGAAGGACGCGATCGCCAAGGTCATAGAAATGCTCGAAGCCTCGGGTAAGGCCAAAGCTACAAAGAACTTCAGACTTCGCGATTGGCTCATTTCGAGACAGCGTTACTGGGGCACACCGATTCCGATCATTCACTGCGACGCCTGCGGCGAGGTCCCCGTGCCTGCGGAATCGCTACCGGTCGTTCTGCCATCTACCGAGGGTCTCGACCTAAAGCCGAAGGGTACCAGCCCGCTCGGTGGTGCTACCGATTGGGTCAACGTGGCTTGCCCGAATTGTGGAGCTGCAGCCAAGCGCGACACCGACACCATGGACACCTTCGTTGACTCGTCCTGGTATTTCTTGCGCTTCCTGTCGCCAAACAGTGAGACCGAGGCGTTCCCGACCCAGGCAGCGAAAGATTGGGCGCCGGTTGATCAGTACGTCGGCGGTGTGACTCACGCGATTCTCCACCTGCTCTACGCACGTTTCTTCACCAAGGTCTTGCACGACATTGGCCTTGTCGACTTTGATGAGCCATTCACCCGACTGCTCAACCAGGGCATGGTCCTGATGAACGGCTCTGCGATGTCGAAGTCGCGCGGAAACCTAGTTGCGCTGAGCGATCAGCTCGATGAGCACGGCGTTGACGCGATTCGTTTGACCATGGCTTTTGCTGGCCCGCCAGAGGACGACATCGACTGGGCTGATGTTTCGCCATCGGGCTCGGCCAAGTTCTTGGCTCGTGCATGGCGCACTGCCAACGACGTAACCAGCGCTCCCGGCGTCGACTTCAAGTCGGGCAACAAAGAGCTGCGCAAGGCTACGCACACCTTTCTTCGCGACTTCGGGCCACTGATCGAGAACTTCAAGTTCAACGTTGGCGTTGCCAAGTTGATGGAGTTGGTCAACGCTCTGCGTAAGGCAATCGATGGCGAGGCCGGACCAAACGATCCTGCCGTTCGAGAAGCCGCCGAGGTCGTTGCTCGTGGTGTCTCACTTTTCGCGCCTTACACTGCCGAGGACATGTGGCACCAGCTAGGTCATCAGCCAGGCGTTGCCCTCGCTGTCTTACCTGAAGCCGATGAGTCTCTGCTGGTTGAGTCGTCCACGATTGCCGTGGTTCAGGTCAACGGCAAGTTGCGCGACAAGTTTGAGGTCTCGGTTGACATCAGCAAAGAAGACCTGATCGCCAAGGCTTTGGCCTCCGAAGTCGTTCTAAGAGCGATTGGCGAAGGCAAGGTCGTTCAGCAGATTGCTTCACCGCCCAAGTTTGTGAACTTCGTAGTCCAGTAATCCACAGAGGCGAGATTTACTCACAAAATCTCTGCGTTGCTTCGTAGCCTCCACTGGTGGAATCGCTAAAAAACACCCTCAGTCTCGTGCGCGCTGGTGATCGAAGCGCGATGAAGAAGGTCGGTTACTTTCTCGGCGTGGGTGTCATTGCAATTTGGGTCTTGCTCTCAAGTGTTGGGCCAGCGAACGAGGGTAGAGCTGAAACCGCGACGACCACGGTCGAACAAGCCGCCCTGTATGTCGACATTGTTGGAGAAGTTGTTCGGCCGGGTGTTTACCCGGTGGAGGTTGGAACCCGCCTGTTTGAAGTGGTTTCTGCAGCCGGTGGCTTCACGAAGGGTGCTAATCAGAAAAGCATCAATCTCGCCAGACTTGTTACAGATGGCGAGCAAATACTGGTGCTTGGCATCGAAGGTGACTCTGCCACCAAG
>JBILRS010000060.1:0-9039 GCA_044372535.1 Rhodoluna sp. | reverse complement strand
GACTCGGCTAGGGCGCGAATTGGTGGCACACCGATGCCGGCGCAGATCAGGGTGACCTTTTCTTTGGTTCGACGGTCTTCGGTGAAGACGCCGTAAGGGCCTTCGAGCATTACCCTTGTGCCTACCTTGAGGTTTTGCATCAGGGCGGTGTCGTCGCCGCGGTCACCAATGGTGAAGCGCACGAAGTTTTCGTTCGGGGCTGCCGAAAGCGAGAAAGGGTGCGGCCTCCACCACTGTTTTTTGTTCAAGATTCGTAGCAGGTAAAACTGCCCGGCCTTCGCGGTGAGGTCGGTTAGGTTTTTGCCGCCGATGTAGATCGATGCGGTGTCGCTCGACTCGCTCTGCACGCGGGTAACGGTGAAGCGGTGCTTGAGCATGTTGACCACTGGCTTGAGGAACCGGTACCAAACCAAGTTTGCGCCGACGAAGACGTAGAGCGAGATCCAGAAGGTGCTCTGAAGTGGCTTGCCGGCGATGTCCGAGCCCGTTGAGAATTGGTGCGGAATCGCGGCTAGGACGGCGACGTAAGAGAGTAAGTGGACCAGGTACCAGGCTTCGTAACTCAGTTTTGCCCTGGCGATTTTGATTGAGGTGATGACCACGGAGATCATTGCAATCAAAGCAATTAGCGAGAGAAGCAGGTCGCTGTTGTTGGTGACCATAGAAATGAGCTCGTCGAAGACATTCATTCCGTCGAAGATCGAGTACTGAATCAGCGAGGCGAGAAAGTGAGCGATTACCAGGTACAGGATCGGCTTTCCCAGACGCTTGTGAGCGATTGTGGTGCGGTCGTGACCGTACAGGCGGTCGAGCCAAGGAACACGTGAGACCAGGAGAATGTGGATAAGCAGAAGGTTGGTGGCAACCAGGGCGGTCAACCGGCTGAATGCACCCAGGGCCGATGGTAGATCGACTATGTAGTTGAGACCACCGTCGATTATGAAGGAGGCAATCACGAAGACGACTGTGGCCCAGCCCATGGCTTCGATGATGTCTTGCGAACGCTTTAGACGTCTGAACTTGGCAACACCAAGGCGAACGCGCTTAGCGGGCTCGACCAGTTGGAGTTGCTCTTTGGTGTTCACGTTGATAACTCTGCCGAACTTTCTTGGGAGTTTCCTGATAGCCACCTGAATTTTCTAGCCGAGATTTGCCCGCGTCGAGAGTAATCTCAAACCATGACAGAACTCCCGATCTCTCGCTCTTATAAAGACGCACAAGGCGTCGAGTCCACATTTTTCGAGTGGCCCGCGGCGAACCCTCGCGCTGTGGTGCAGATAGCCCACGGGTTGGGCGAGCACGCGCGTCGCTACGACGAGCTAGCAGGGTTCTTGAACCGCCAAGGGTTCAGTGTCTACGCCGACGATCACCGCGGTCACGGCGAAACCGGACTCAAGCAGCTCAAGGCAAAACAGATCAAGACTCTGGGCAATCTAGGCCCAGGCGGCATGAATGCGGCCTTTGAGTCCGTGCGCGAACTGAGCAAACTCGCTCGCCGAGAGAACCCAGGACTGCCCCTAATCCTGCTCGGTCACTCATGGGGCTCGTTCATCGCCCAAAAACTTCTCAACCGCTACTCAAACGAGTACGACTTCGCCGTGCTAACCGGCACCACCCTGACTATGCCCGGCACCATGGCCGCATTTGGTTTCAACAAGAAGTGGGATGCCCCGGGCGCAACGGGCTTCGAGTGGCTCAGCCGCGACCCTGAGGTGGCGAAGGCGTTCGTTGCCGACCCAAAGACCTTCTACGCCGACGCTGCCAAGGTGTTTGGCGTCGCAAACTCACTGAAACTCTTCGGCAAACCTTCGGCAGAGGTTCGCGACGACCTACCGATGTTGGTGATGGTCGGTAGTGACGACCCAATCGGTGCCGAAAAGGGCGCAAAGGCCCTGGTGGATGCCTATCAAAAGCGCTCTGGGGTCAAAGACATTGAGCTAGTGGTTTACCACGACGCGCGGCACGAGGTGTTCAACGAGACGAACCGTGAAGAGGTCTTCGCGGATCTAGCCGAATGGCTGAATGCTCAGCTAGCCAACTAGGTCGGCGTATTCGTCGAATCTCTCGACGAACTTGACCACGTAGGAGCAAACCGGGCGCATCTTTAGACCGCGCTCGCGCACGTCGTCCAAGGCTTCACGCATCAGGATTCCGGCGAGGTTCTTGCCCTGCTGGGCTGGGTCGACCTCGGTGTGATCGAACACTAGAACATCGCCTTCGACCTTGTAGTCGGCGTGGCCAACTTTTTCGCCATCGAGCAGGATCTCGTACCGCTGCAGCTCTTCGTTGTGAATCACTTCGGTGTTCATGCTGTTAATCTCTTTCTGTGCCCAATAAAAAGAATCTAGTTCTCTTCGGAGACAACTTGGCGCACCTTCGAGCTATGCCCAGCGACTCGGTTCAGCTGATTTACATTGACCCGCCATTCAACACCGGACGCAAACAAAGCCGCGGACGCAGCACCAGCGTGCGAAGCGAGACCGGCCGAATCGGATTCAAAGGCGCGAAGTACACAACCGTGCGCGACACCGTGCTGAGCTACGACGATGACTTCGCAGATTACTGGTCTTTCTTGGAGCCACGTCTCGAGGAGGCCTGGCGGTTGCTGAACCAAACCGGCACTCTTTACCTGCACCTCGACTACCGCGAGGCCCACTACGCGAAGGTTTTGCTAGACGCGCTGTTTGGCCGGGAATCCTTCTTGAACGAAATCATTTGGGCCTACGACTACGGGGCAAAGGCGCAGGGACGTTGGCCGGCGAAGCACGACACCATCTTGGTTTACGTCAAAGACCCGAAAGAGTATTACTTCAATAACGCCGAAGTCGACCGCGAGCCTTACATGGCACCCGGGTTGGTGACCAAAGAGAAGGTCGCGAAGGGCAAGTTGCCTACCGATGTCTGGTGGCACACCATCGTTTCGCCGACGGGTAAAGAGAAGACCGGATACCCGACCCAGAAGCCTGCAGGAATCTTGCGACGAATCATCCAGGCTTCTTCGAAGCAGGGCGACTTGATTCTCGACTTCTTCGGTGGGTCTGGAACCACGGGTGCAGTCGCGGCTGAATTGGGGCGCAACTTTGTTTTGATCGATCAGAACCCCGAGGCGCTCGAGGTTATGCGTAATCGATTCGCTCTCGCCGGCGTCGACGTGGAGTTTCGAGACTGACAACAAGCACTACAACGAAGGTGAAAACCATCAGTAGCGCGCTTACCGCCATCGCCATTCCGTAGTTGTCTCCGCCGGGCCTCGAGATCAGCGAATAGAGCACGGTTGGCAGGGTCGCCTGCTCACCGAAGGCCAACAGACTGGCTGCACCAAACTCACCAATCGAGATCAAGCAGGCAAAGGCGGTTGCGGTTACCAAACTCTTACGAATCAGGGGCACTTCAATCGAGCGCCAGATTTGCCAACCGCTCGCGCCCTCGGTGGCTGCCGACTCCAACTGGGCCTTGCCGATGCTCGTGATTGCCGGCCGCACGATTCGCATCACCAGTGGCACGGCCATGACCGATTGAATCAGTGGAACAGCCAACCAGCTGTCGCGAATTGGGAGGAACGGGGTCGAGAAGGTGATCAGGTAACCGAGACCCAGTACGACCGTTGAGATGCCCAGCGGCATCAGCAGAGCGAGGTCTAATGCTTTGGTCAACTTCGACTGTGTGGCGCGCGACATCAACCACGCGATGGTGACGCCAATCACCATTGCGATACATGCCGCAAGGAGCATGTTTCTCAAACTGTTTGCGGCGGCTTGAGCAATGGACACATTTAACAGGTCTCTAAACCCGAGCGAGTTGAATTCGGTGAAATAGAAGAACAGCCCGTTCGGCGAATCTAGAGCCCGCCAAAAAATCGAGACAATTGGGGTCAGCAGCAACCCCACAATCACAATTGCTGTGAGCGCTACCGCTGGAAAGTCGCGATGGTCTAGGCCGGACCTCTTAGCCTCGCCTCCGCCGTCCATTTCAAACTCGCGGCCGCCCCACTGCAGGCTGACCGTGAAGGCGGCAACCGATAGCAGTGTTTGCAACAGAGCCAGGGCAGAGGTGCGCGGCAGGTCAAGGAGCCCGATGGCTGAGTTGGCGATGTCGGTTTCTAGAGAGTTGATCAGCCCACCACCGACCATCAGGATGATTCCGTAGCTGGTGGCGCAGTAGAGGAATATTGTCGCTGCTGAGGAAATGAAGGATTCTCGCAGTTGAGGTAGAGCCACACTAACGAAAGACCTCAGCCGCCCGGCACCCGAGAGCTCGGCCGCCTCTTCAGTCGACCTGTCGAGACCCGACCACTGGCTACCGATTGTGCGCACCGCGAGTGAGTAATTGATGAACACGTGTGCAACGATGATCCAGAACGCCGAAGTCGTATTCCAATATTGGAATGAACTAAATGCCGTTGCGACAACGATTGTTGGCAACATAAACGGAACCGTAATTAGAGCGCGGAGTACTCGTTGCCCGCGAAACTTGCGTCGGTATAAAACATAGGCGCCGGGAATCCCGAGCAGTAGGCAGATCACCGTCGAAACCGCGGCCTGCCAAACCGTGAACCAGAAGACATCGAGAGTCTTGGGGTCAAAGATGTCGTGCAGCCAGTCTTGCGTGAAACCGCGCCCGAGAATCGTGCCTAGCGGCCAGTAAAACAAAACCCCAACAAAGGTGAGGGGGATTGCCCAAGCCAACCTTTTAGCCAAAGAGCTCGCTCCATGCCGTCAGCCAAGCTTCACGGCGTTCACTGATCTTCAGGTTCGAACCCAAAACACTCGTTGCCGCTGGTGCCTTGGTAGCCCAAGAGTCCGGAATAACGGCAGCTTCATTCACCGGGTAGACATACATCGAGGTCGGCATCGAGTTCTGGAACTCTACTTTGAGCAACCATTCGATTAGCGCCCCGGCACCGCGCGGATTCTTTGCTCCACTCAAAACGGCCGCGTACTCGGTCTGTCTGAAGCAGTCGGTGAGTATCGCCTTGGTGTTTGCCTCGTCGGCGGGTGATGAAGAGTAGCTGAGCACGATCGGGTAGCTGCCCTTGCCCGCAGAACCAGAGAACTCGGTGTAGTAGGCGTCTTCCCAACCGGCGGTCACCTTGACTCCGTTTGCCTTGAGTGACTTCCAGAAAGTGGGCCAGTTGGCTTCGCCGAACTTCGCAACCGTTGCTGCCAAGAAGCCGAGCCCGGTCGAAGAAGTGTTTGGGTTTTGAAGTACGGTCAGGTCTTTGTACTTAGGCAGGGTGAGTTCTGTCCACTTCGTCGGCGGCGTGATGCCGCGCGAAGCAAACCAGTTGACGTCGTAGTTGAAGCAGATGTCTGCGAAGTCGATTTCGCTCACCGAATCTGAGACCAGGATTCCGTTGTCCTCAGCCTTACCGATGAAGGTGTTGTCGATGCCGTAAACCGCATCGCCGATTGGGTCGCCCTTGGTCAGGATCAACTTGTTGGTGAGCGCTCCGGTATCACCAGCCTTCACGACACTTAGCTTGAACCCAGAGGATGCCTCAAAGTCGGCAATCTGCGATTCGCTAATCACCGCAGAATCGTGGGTGACTAGGGTTACCTCATTGCTCGATGTTGGTGAACAACCAGCGAGCAACAGTGCAGCGATTGAGATGTATGCAATTTTCGGAATACGACGCATTCCAAACTCCTTCCTACGCCGGCATTACCCGGTTCAGGTTTAACGGTCGGTAACTTTCGTCACCCTCTCAGCCCAGAGGCTCCCGTGTGTTTATGTAACAGTGTTTCTAGGTTAGTGCCCAGCCGCTGCATCCGCAGCAGCTTCTTCGGCAGCCGACTTCTCTCGAAGCACTGGCGCCTTGATGATGAACGAAAGCACGAACGCGATCGCCACCACGGCAGCCGCCGCAACGAACACAACGACGGCCGAGTTCGCGAAGCCATCGAGGAACGGCCTTGCAAGTCTCGGGTCGAGGGTGGTCAGGAACGAAGAGTCGATGCTTAGGTCTGGGGCACCAGGCTGGCTGCTCATCTCGTCGAATAGCGACGGGTTCTCTGAGATTGCCAAGAACCCCTGAGCCATCCCGCGGTCTTCGAGCGAAAGCGAACTGTCGTTAGCAGCGCTAGTGAATCCAGCGATCGACTCCTTGGTCGTGAAGGACTCTTTGATGGCATCGGGTAGTCGGTTGAAAAGCATGGAGATAAAGACCGCGACTCCTAGGGTTCCACCCATCTGACGGAAGAACATCGTCGATGAGGTGGCAACGCCGATGTCCTTGGCTGGCACCGAGTTCTGGGCTGCCAGGGTAAGTGTCTGCATTAGCTGGCCGAGGCCCATGCCGATTAGCACCATTGAAAGCGAAATCGCCCAGATTGGGGTGTCGAATCGGTAGCCGAAGAGGCTCATGTAGCCGGTCATCAGCATTCCGGTTCCAACGACCATGAAGATCTTGTACTTGCCGGTTCTGCTGGTCACCTGACCGCTGACCGTGGTGGCGATCATCATGCCGAGAACCATTGGGAGCATCAGCAAACCGGACTCGGTAGGTGTGACGTTGTTGACGATCTGCAGCAGCAGCGGAAGCGTCATCATGCCGCCGAACATTCCGATACCCACGATTACACCGAGCACTGTGGTGAGGGTGAAGGTGCGGTTGCTAAACAGCTTCAGCGGCAAGATGGCCTCTTCGCCAGCCGCGCGCTCAGCGAAGATGAAGGCGGTGATACCGATCGCGCTCAAGGCGTACATCGAGATCGCCAGCGGGCTGCCCCAGCCCCAGTCGCGGCCACTCTCAGCAACGAGGAGCATTGGCACGACACCGATCACGATGGTTAGTGCGCCCAGCCAGTCGATTCTGTGGTTGACCGGGGTGTGTGGAACATGAAGGAACTTGCGAACCAAGAACAGTGCCAGCGCACCAAGTGGAACGTTGATCAAGAAAATCCACTTCCAGCCGCTGACAAACAGAATTTCACCCGCACCGGCGAACATACCGCCGATAACCGGGCCGAGAACGCTCGAAGTGGCGAAGACGGCCAGGATGTAGCCCTGGTAGCGAGCGCGCTCGCGCGGGGAGGCGATGTCAGAGAGAATCGTGATTGCCAGCGCGAACAGACCACCGGCACCGATTCCCTGAACCGCACGGTAGGCGGCAAGTTCGTACATCGTTGTTGCGAATGCTGAAAGCAGCGAACCGAACACGAAAATTGTGATTGCGATTAGGAACAAACGGCGACGTCCGAAGATGTCACCCAGCTTTCCGTAGATCGGTGTCGAAATTGTCGAAGTGATCAGGTACGCCGTGGTCACCCAAGCCTGTAGCTCGAGACCTTTGAGGTCGTCCGAAATTGTGCGCATCGCGGTTCCGACAACGCTCTGGTCGAGTGCCGAAAGGAACATGCCGGCCATGAGGCCGATGAGCACCAGCAGGATCTCTTTGTGAGACATCTTTCCGGCAACGGGAGCTTCGATTGCAGCCTTAGACAAGGGCGGCTCTTTTCTGGTCGAAAGTTAGGCTAGAACGTATGTTCAAGAAAACGCTTGGGGCTTTAGTCGCCTCACTAGCACTGGCTTCAATTCTAACCGCCAGCGCCAGTGCGACGTCCCCGCCGTTATTCGATGAGACACAGCACTCGCTAACCGCGGCAGATTCGATTTGGGTAATCGCAAATAAGAAGAATCCTCTGAAGCCGCTGAAGTACGTCCCTGCCAACCTGGTCAAGATCTCGAAGAACAACCCATACCGCCTGCAACTGGCCAAGCCGGCGGGCGTGGCTCTAGTGCACCTCATGAATGCGGCCAAGGCAGCGGGGGTCGGAAACATCACGATGGTGAGCGGCTACCGCTCCTACTCGACGCAAAAAGCCGTGCATGCCGACGCTGTGCGCAAGTGGGGCCTGATCGACGGCGAAAAGCTGGCAGCGCGTCCTGGATTCAGCGAACACCAGACCGGACTGGCGGTAGACATCTACGAACCAAAGCAGGGTTGCCGGATTCGAGTTTGCTTCGGCGCCACTAAAGCCGGCGCTTGGGTCAAGAAGAACGCCTGGAAGTACGGGTTCATCATTCGCTACCCTGACGGCGCAACACCAACCACCGGTTACCAGTACGAGCCGTGGCACCTGCGCTTTGTGGGGGTTGAACTCACCACCGAGATGAACAACAAGGGCGTCACGGTTCTAGAAAAGTTCTGGAAGTACAAGGCAGCACCCAAGTACTAGCGTCATCGCCCGCGAGATCGTCAATAAACATCTAGTTGCAAGGCCTTTCGCGTAACCTTGAAGGGTGATTGACTCAAATCTTCTGCGCGAAAACCCGGCAGCCATTAAGGCGTCTCAGCGCGCTCGCGGTGCCAGTGAGTCGCTGGTTGATGACGCTGCCGCGGCCGATGCAAACTGGCGCGCCAAGCTCACTGAGTTCGAAAACCTTCGAGCCGAGCAAAACGCGATGAGCAAAGAGGTCTCTACCGCACCTAAAGAAGAGAAGGCCGCACTAGTCGCCAAGGCCCAAGAACTTGGCACCCGTGTTAAGGCGGCCGAAGCCGAAGCCAACGAAGCAGCCGAGGCTCTCAACACTCTGCTCTGGAAGATCGAGAACGTCGTAATAGAAGGCGTCCCAGCAGGTGGCGAAGACGACTTTGTGCTGCTGCGCGAAGTTGGCACTAAGCCAACCTTTGACTTTGAACCACGCGACCACGTTGCTCTCGGCGAACTGCTAGATATCATCGACATCGAACGCGGCACCAAGATTTCGGGCAGTCGCTTCTACTTCTTGAAGGGCTGGGGAGCAAGGCTCGAGCTTGCCCTGATGAACATGGCTCTGGACCTAGCCACCAAGGCTGATTTCACCGCCCTAATCACCCCGACACTGGTGCGCCCAGAGGTCATGGCCGGCACCGGTTTCTTGGGCGAGCACGCCGACGAAATCTACTACCTACCCGCCGACGACCTCTACCTAACTGGCACGAGCGAAGTTGCGCTCGCCGGCTACCACCGCGACGAAATCATCGACCTATCAAATGGCCCGATCCGCTACGCCGGCTGGAGCACCTGCTACCGCCGCGAGGCTGGCAGTCACGGCAAA